>DASXAN010001383.1:0-10082 GCA_036406755.1 Gemmataceae bacterium | reverse complement strand
GTTCCACAAGGGGCTGTGCTTGGTCGCCCTGGGTGACGGGTCGGTACGGGCGCTGACGGAGAACATCAGCTTCCCCACCATGCTGAAGCTGGCGGCCCGCGGTGACGGCAACCCGGTCAGCGCGGACGACAAGTAGGCAATTGGCAAGCCACCTTAAGCCAAGAACCCGCAGGCCCGCGGCGGCCGGGACAACCCGGCCGCCCCGGGCCTGCCGCATTAACCGCCCCGTATCGGTACAACCGCCGCGGTCCCCTCCAGATCGCCGCGTTGGGCCGGTTGCGATGCCGGGCGGGCGATGGCTGCGGGTTTCTTACGCCGAAGGCGTTGCATCCCAGAGCCCGGGGTCGCGCAGCGCACCCCGGGGAATCAATCGCACCCCGCGGACACAATCGCACCCAGTTCCGATCCTACCCCGAAGGGGTTGCATCATGCCGGCGCGATCGATGATCCAACCCCTTCAGGGTAGGGTGTATTGACGTCCGGTCGTTTCCCGGGGTGCGATTGGTTCCCCGGGGTGCGCTGCGCGACCCCGGGCTTTGCGATACAACGCCTTCGGCGTACCGATCCGGTTCATTGCCAATGGGGGCTGGGACCGGGGCGCGACGGCGGGCGACACGAATGCCATGCCCGGTCGCGCCGTCACCGCATGAACTTGGCGACCGTCTCCAGGAACGCCTCGTTCGACTCCGTCTTGCCCAGCCGCTGCACCAGCGCCTCCATCGCCTGCACCGGCGGCAGTTGCACCAGGCTCCGCCGCAACAGCGTCACCCGCTCGTGCGTGTCTTTGCCCAGGATTCGCTCTTCTTTGCGCGTCCCCGACTGGCTCATGTCGATCGCCGGGTAAATCCGCCGGTCGGCCAGCTTCCGGTCCAGCACCAGCTCCATGTTGCCGGTGCCCTTGAACTCCTGGAAGATCAGCTCGTCCATCCGGCTGCCGGTATCGATCAGGGCTGTCCCCAGGATCGTCAGCGACCCGCCCTCCTCGAACAGCCGGGCCGAGCCGAACATCCGCTTGGGCACGTCCATGGCCCGCACGTCCATGCCGCCGGACATCGTCCGGCCGGTGTTGGACGTCTTGTTGTAGGCCCGGGCCAGCCGGGTCAGGCTGTCCAACAGCAGGAACACCTGCTTGCCCTGCTCGGCCAGCCGTTTGGCCCGCTCCAGCACCAGCTGGGCCGTGCGGGTGTGGCTGGCCGTGTCCCGGTCGGAACTGGACGCGATCACCTCGCCCTTGACCGTGCGGCGGATGTCGGTCACCTCCTCCGGCCGCTCGTCCACGAGCAGCACCATCAGGTGCATCTCGGGGTGGTTGGCGGTGACGGCCGCGGCGATGTGCTGCAAGAGCACCGTCTTGCCGGTCCGCGGCGGGGCGACGATCAGTCCCCGCTGGCCCTTGCCGATCGGGGTGAGCATGTCCATGACGCGGGTGGTGAGCGGCTCCTTGCCGGTTTCGAGGACCACCTGCTCGGTCGGGTCGATGGGGGTCAGCTCGTCGAAGTTGCGGCGGGGGTAGCGGTCGGGGGCGTGGCCCTCGATCGACTCGACGGTCGTCAGGCGGGGGCCGGCCCCGCGCTGGGTGGCCTCGGTCGGGCCGGCGATCAGCTGCCCCTCGCGGAGGCCGAACTTGTCCACCAGTGGGGCCGGCACGTACGGGTCGGTCGGCTGGGCGGCGTAGTGGAGTTTCGGGTTGCGGAGGAAGCCGAACCCCTTCGGGTGCAGTTCGAGCACGCCCAGGCCGGGCGGGCCGGGGACGCCGGTGCCGACCGGGGCGGCGGGGACGGGGCCGTGGTGGTGCGGCGGGGGCTTGTGGTGGTGCGGCTTGTTGGGCCGCGGCGGGTACTTGCCCGGGCGGGGGCCGTGGTGGTTGTTGGCGTGGGGTTTGCCGGGGCGCGGGGCGGCCACGGGCGGCTTGCCCGGGCGCGCATGACGGCGGCGGTCGTTGGCCATGATGGGTCCGGCTCAGCGGGGCTGAGGAACAAGAGCGCGGTCAGTGCTTCTGTAGCCGGCCTCTATGAGGCCGGAAGAATCGGGGTCACAGACCCCGGTTCCAGAAGAACCGCAGTACCAACCCTCACGCGCTCGGGACGGCTCACTTCGGGATGCGGTCGCGGGCCGGTAGACCGGCCGGGAACGGCCCCCGCCCCGACCGACGGGGCGGCAGGTTCACGACTCGCGGGGGGCGGCCGGCGGCAAGGGGCGACGCCGATCCGCCAGGGGCAAAGGAAGGAAGCCGTGGGCAAACGGGTTGCTTCTCTTTTAAGCATTCTGGGGGGCCGCGTCAAGATGCGGACCGCCCCGCGCTACACTTTGCGGTACGGGGTGGTCACTTCGACCGTCCCGTCCGGCAGCGGCACCGTCTCGTAGTCGGAGAACAGGTTCGGCGCCTCTCGTTGGAGGACGGCGAGCAATTTCGCTGCCAACTTGCGGATTTCCGGCTCGGCGTGGCGGGACCCGCGCTGCTCGATGATGTTGCGGGCGGCCCGGGCGTTGAGGGTGCAGAAGATTTTGGTTTCGGTGGCGTTGGGCAGGACGCTGCGGGCGGCCTGGCGGGCGGCCTTGCGGCGGGCGGTGCGGTCCGGCTCGTCCTTCATGCGGTCGGCCAGCAGGGCGGCGAGGCGGACGTAGGCCCGGTGGGCGTGGCCGACGGCGTCCAGCCAGAGGGCTTGCAGCTCGGGGTCGGCGGCGATCACGTCCGGCTCGACGTACTCGGCGACGGACTCGTCCACGTACCGCTGACTCAGCTGCGAGTATCCCGCACCGGCCCGATGTCGGATGAACTCGTGAGAGCACGACCGGGAGATGCCGGTGATGAGGAAGTTCCAGACGGCGTGCTCGAGGACGGAGCCGTGGCCGGACTCCTTGATGTGGTGCAGGTAGGCCGAGTTCCCGCCGGGCCGCGGGCGGACGAAGCTCATGTAACAGGTGCGCCCCGCCGTCTCGCACAGGACTTCGCTCGCCACCTCCGTGTCCGTCTGCCAGCTGACGCCATGGTCCTTGAGGAACCGGTCGAGTTCGGCGTCGTCCACGGTCTGCCGGCCGAGCAGGTAGACCTCCGGCTCGCGGATGATGCGGATGTCGGTCGGCGCGGTGGGGTCAGGTGCGGACAAGGCGGGTGAGCCTCCGGAGACGTGCGGGCCGTCCTGGCAAGCGGCCCAAGATACGCAACACTCACGATCCGTCAAGCCGAGCGCCGGCCGGCGGTCGCTTGCCCGTCAATCTACGAAAGGTACGATGGATACGGACCCGCTCGGCCGACCCGGACACGCCGCAATGGTGACTTACGAGCAACAGCTGGACCGCGATCGCCGCTGGGCCTTCCAGGAGGGGAGCATGCACTTCGAGAAGGAGAGTGCGGTCCACAAGACGCTCCGGCGAATGGCCCGGAAGCTGGACGAACTCGGCATCCCGTACGCCGTCGCCGGCGGTATGGCGATGTTCTTCCACGGCTACCGCCGATTCACCGAGGACGTGGACATCCTCGTCTCGCGGGACGGCCTGCAGGCGATCCACGAACATCTGGAGGGCCGGGGCTACGTGCCGCCGTTCGCCGGCAGCAAGAACCTGCGGGACGGCGACTCGGGAGTGCGGGTCGAGTTCTTGGTGACCGGCGACTATCCCGGCGACGGCAAACCGAAGCCGGTCGCGTTTCCCGACCCGGCCGCGGTGCGGGTCGAAATTGACGGAGTTCCGTGCGTGCAGCTGCCCAGGCTCGTGGAACTGAAACTCGCGTCGGGCATGACCGAGCCGGGCCGGATGAAGGACCTGGCCGACGTACAAGAACTGATCGTGACGCTGCGACTACCCGAGGACCTGGCGGACCATCTCAACGCCTTCGTTCAGGACAAGTACCGCGAACTCTGGGCGGCAGTCCGGAATCGCGTCGGCAGCGAGTGACCGTCTTACCAGTCGCCCGGCAACTCTTCGCCGCCGGCCGGCGTGCAGGCGGCCCAGAAGACCCACGGGCTGACCGTTCGCGCCATCACGCGGACGCTGCCGTCGGCCATCGCCACCTGCATCCCCTGACGGTGTGGCGTCGCCGGCAGCCGCGGGTCGCACGCCCCTGCCCCGCGGAGCATCTGCACCGGCGTGGCGAAATCCGGCGGCCGTGGCTCCGCGTCCTGGCGGCCGATCCGCACCAACAGCTCGTTCGCCCGATCCCGGGCGGACAGCGGTTCGACCGGGGCGACCTGGCCGGTGGACGTTAGCCCCGGCGGGTCGGTCGGCGTCAGGGCGGCGAACGCCGGCATGTGCGGGCTGTAGAAGCCGAGGCCCCACAGGTTGTAGACCGTCTCGCCGGATGCGGTGCGGCAGACCTGCGGCCGTTCGGCGATCATGATCGTGTTCTCGGTGCCGTCGGCGAAGGACCGCGGGAGGCCGCCGGTATTCCAGGGGATCATGCCGTTGGCGGCATAGCTACCGGTGGCGTAGTAGCCGGTGGACCCGTCGGGCAGGGTCATCGGCACATCGCGCAGAAGACCGGCCGTTTGGTCGGATGGATCACTGAAGAAGTAATTCGACTGGTTGGCGGACCCGCCCCACTGCTGGACTGCATAGCCTTTCAGAGTGCCGCTGAACGCGAGCGTTGATGACGGCCCGTTATACCCTTGCGGCCCCTGAGTGGTACCGACGTAATACAGATAGTCCGCCTCAACGTAGGGCAGGACGATGAAGAACAGGCTGCGGATGCCATTACCCGTCGGAGTGTCGGCACCCTGATCGACCAGCGCCGGCAGCTTGCCGCCGTAAGCGTCGTTGTAGTTGTGGATGGACAGGGCAAGTAGCTTCAGGTTGTTGGCGCAGTGGGAGCGTGAGCCGGCTTCGCGAGTGCGCATGATCGCCGGCAGTACCAATCCGGCGACCACCGCCAGGATCAGCACGGACAGCAAAACCTCAACCTTGCCCAGCCCCGGCCGGCGGTGCATAGGATGTCCCCAACAGTCGCGGCCCGCTCACCAGTCCGAGTACGGCGTCTCCTTCCCGTCCGGGGTGACGGCCGCCCAGAACGTCCACTCGCTCATTGACGGCGCCAGCGACCGCACGCTGCCGTCGCCGAGGGCGACGAGCATCCCGCCGGGGTGCGGCGAACTCGGGATCCGCGGGTCGCAAGGCGAGTTCCGCTTCAGCCCGACCTGGAACGCCCGGCCGGCCGGCGACGGCTGCGGCGGGGCATCCTCCGTC
Organism: Gemmataceae bacterium; assembly: GCA_036406755.1. Lineage (GTDB taxonomy): Bacteria > Planctomycetota > Planctomycetia > Gemmatales > Gemmataceae > DASXAN01. The sequence continues at coordinate 4,904 of DASXAN010001383.1, read as the reverse complement.
CCGATGCGCACCGGGATGCGGTCGGCGGTCCACGCGGCCGGCAGCGGCAGGGCCGGGGCGATCTGGCCGGTGGACGGCAATCCTTCGGGGTCGTCCGGCGTCAGCAGGGCGAACGCCGGCGCCGAGGGGCCGTACATGCCGTAACCCCACAGGTTGTAGACCGTGGTCCCGCTGCTATCCGTGCAGGCTTGCGGCCGTTCGGCGAACATGATCGTGTTCGACGTGCCGTCCACGAACGACCGCGGCAGACCGCCGGTGTTCCACGGGATCATGCCGTTGGCGGCGTAGCTCGTCGTTGCGTACGAGCCGGTGAATGATTGGGCGAACGGGGCCGGCGGCGCCTCCGGCAGCATGACTGTGGCGTTCACCACCTGCCCGTTCGGGGCCGTCTCGTCGGCGGGGCTGATGTAGACCTTGATGACGTACTGGGCCGCGCCGGTCGATGGTAGGTAGTAACTGTTCGGCGTCGCCTTGTTGTACAGCCGGTAGATGTTGTCCGCTTCGATGTACGGCTGGATGTTGAAGAACAGCGAATGCAGGCCGGCGCCGGTCGGGGCGCCTTCGCCGACATCGACCAACGGCGGCAGGTTGTTCCCGTTCGCGTCGTTGTAGTTGTGGACGGCCAGGGCGATCTGTCTGAGGTTATTCGAGGTCACGGACCGGCCGCCCCGACTCTTCTGCCGCGTCAGGGCGGGTAGCAGGATGCCGATGACGATCACAACGATGCCGAGTGCCAGGAGCACTTCCACCAGCGACACGCCGCGACGACGGGACATGATGAGGCCCTCCGGAAGAGGCACCGCCCCGGGGTACCCGCTTGCGGGTCGCCGACTGACAGAATGACGGATCGATCACACGGCGCCGGAGACGGCAAGACGGGAACCGGGTGCCGACACACCCACCCCCCTGACCGTACCCGCTACACCCGGCACAGGCAACCGAATTCGCACCACCGGCCCCGCCGGCTCGTAGGACAACCGGGGCCGGACCGCCGCCCGGGCCGGAAAGGAGCGCGGCCGGCCGGCGAATTTGGTACACTGACCCGGTCCCCGAGCTCACCCTGCCCCGACTCCGCGGGCGGCCGCCGGGGTTCAATGTGGTAACGCCGCACATCGTCTGAGGCCGCTCCCGTCGCCCCGAGGGTCGTGCCGCATGGCCGTCCCGTTCCCCGCCGCCGCTCCCCGCCGCGCGTCCCTGGCGCTGCTGGCGGGCGTGCTTGCGCTGGCGGGGTTGCGCGCCGACGAACCCGCCAAGCCCGCGGCCAAGCCCCCGCCCGCCGGCCGCGCCCTCGACCCGGCCAAGCTGCCGCCGAATGCCGTCATCATCGTCAGCGACAACCCGCGCGACGCCTTGCAGAACGTCGAGGCCGTCGTGCTGACGCCGGAGGAGTACAAGAAACTGCTCGACGCGGCCGAGCAGGCCAAGCGGCTCGCCGCCCCGGACAAGCCGGAGCCGCCGAGCGTCTGCCGGCTCAACGGCCGCGTCGAAACCCGCGGGGCGCAGGAGGTGGCGGCGCTGCGGGCCGAGTTCCAGTTCCGCACCGCCGCCCCGCGGTCGGCCGTGCTGCTCGGACTTCAGAAGGGCAAGCCGGTCGCCGCTTCGATCGACGGCGGCCGGTTGGCCGTGCTCCTCCCGCTCAAGGAGGATGAGGGGTTCGCCGTGCAGGTCGACGACCCCGGCGAGCATCGCGTGGCCGTGGACCTGGAAGTGCCGCTGACCAGCCGGGTCGCCCGTGGCGGCGAGCGCGGCATCGACCTCGGCCTGCCCGGCGCGGCGATCACGGCGATCGAGCGGCTCGAGCTGCCGGCGGGCGCGACCAAGGTCCGCGTGGCCGGCCGGGCGGTGCCGCCCCGTCAACTCGCCGCCGGCACGGCGGCGGCCCCGGCTTGCTTGCTCGGCCCGACGACGAAACTCGACGTGGCCTGGGACATGCCGGCGCCCGCCGCCAAGGCCGAGCCGCTGACCGCGGTTGACGGGCGGTACGACGTGCGGGTGGAGGACCATTCGCTCGTCACCCGCGCCCGGCTGACGCTGAAGGTCCAGGGCGGCCCGGTCGGCCGGTGGGACGTGCACGCCCCGCCGACGGCGGAAGTCACGGCGGAAGCCGCGGGGGACGCCACCGTCCGCGTGAGCAAGCCGCAAAACAAAACCGCCCCCTGGGTCGTCCGCCACGAGTCGAGTACCGATGACGTGGTGCTCCTCGTCACCCTGCGGACGGAACTCGTGCCGGGGCAGCCGGCCGCCGTGCCGGTGTTCCCGGTTGCCGGGGCGGTGCAACAGCAGGGCACGATCACCGTCGGCGGCCCGCCGCACCTGCGACTGACGTTCCACCCGGCCGCCGACCTGACCCGCCGGGAGGGGACCGACGACGCCCACGACGCCGTCTTCGGCTACTACCGCCTGCCGGAGTCCGGGTCGCCGCTGGAGGTCGACGTCCAGCCGGCCCGCGGTGCGGTCGAGACGCAGGTCGGCCACCAGCTGACCCTGGCCGAGCGCGGCTGGCGGTGGCAGGGCCGGTTCGACGTGCGGCCGATCCGCACCGAGGTGACGGCCCTGGACCTGGAGGTGCCGGCCGAGTTGCAGGAGTTGCGGCCGGCCTCGGCGGAGTTGGTCGAAGGGATCATGCCGCTGCGGGATCGACCCGCAAGCGGGTACCCCGCGGCGGGCCGGAAGTTGGTCCGCCTGCAACTGGCCGAGGCCCGCCGGCGGCCGTTCACGGTCACGCTCGAGGGGCTGTACCCGGTGGGCGGGCCGGCCAGCTCGGCGGCGCTGCCGCTGCCGCGGGCGATGGGGACGCTGGACCGCGGCGGGCAACTGGCGGCCGCGGCCCCGGCCGGGCTGGAGCTGCGCGGCAGCTACCGCGAGTGGGACGGGGATCGGCCGGGCGAGTGGGACCGGCCGCTGGAGCCCGCCGCCCGCGGGGCACCCGGCCTGACGGCCGCCGTCGAGCGGGCGCCGGCCCGGGCGGACCTGACCTGGCGGGCGCCACGGACCGACGTGGCGGTGACGGCCGCGGCCGACATTCAACTGGGCGAGCGGCAGGCGACCGTCCGTCACCGGTGGCACGTCCCGGCCGGGCCGGCCGCCCCGCGGCAGTTCACCGCCCGCGGCCCGGCGTCCCTCGCCGGCCGGCTGCGGGCGCTCGACGGCGGCACGCTCACCCCGGCCGGCCCCGGCGAGTGGACGGTCCAACTGACCGGACCCGCCGGCCGCGAGTCGGCGTTGACACTGGCCTACAGCTTCCCGCTGCCGGCCGGCGACCCGGACGCGGACGTGCCCCGGCCGGCGGTGACCGTCCCGCTCGTCTGGCTGGAGCCGTGCCCGCGGTGCGAGACCGACGTGGCCGTGTGGGCGACCGCCACGCCGGCCGGCGTCCTCACCCCGGCCCGGGTCGACGGGCCGTGGACCGAGGTGCCGTCGCGAGCCGCGGCCGACCGGCCGACGCTGCCGGCCCTGACGTTGCACGGCAGCGGGTCACACCTGCCGCTGACGCTGCAGCTCACGGAGGCGGCGGTCGGGCCGGGGACGGGACTCGTGGTCGAGCGGGTGTGGGTGCAGGCGGTGGTCGGCACGGACGGCCAGCAGGCGTACCGGGCGCGGTGCCTGATCCGGCCGCAGCAGACGCACTACCTGGACGTCGAGTTGCCGGCCCCGCCGGCCGCGGCCCAGTTCGCCGCCCGGCTGGACGACAAGTGGCTGCCGTGGACGTCGGCGGAAGGCCCCGGCGGCCGGTTCGTCCGCCTGCGGCTCGACCCGGCCGAGGCCGGCACCGGGCCGCGGCAGCTCGACCTCGTCTACGTACTCCCGCCCCGCCCCGGGGACTCCCGCTGGCAGCTGACGCTGACCCCGCCGCGGCTGCGGGGGCCGGTGTTCGTCGGCCCGGTGCGGTGGCAGGTCGGACTGGCGTCGGGCGACCTGCTGCTCGACCTGGGCGACTCGGCGACGTTCGAGCGGCGGTGGGGCTGGCAGCGGGGTCTGTTGGCCCCGGGGCCCGCCTGGACGACCGCCGACCTGCGGCGGTGGTTCGTGGCCGACACCCGGCCGACGAACGACACCGACCCGGCCGACGGGCTGGAGACGGCCCTGGTCGGCTGGCAGCCGGCCGCCGAGCCGCTGCCATTCTTGGTCGTGCCGCGGCCGCTGGCGCTGCTACTCGGTTCGCTGGCCGTGCTGGCGGTCGGGCTGGCCGCCGTCCGCGCCGGCCCGGCGTGGCGGGCGGGCGGTGCGGTGCTGCTGACCGCCGGGCTAGTGTGGCTGGCCGTCGCCCGGCCGCAGGCGGTGGCCCTGTTCGCCTACGCGGCGCAGCCGGGTGCGGCGGTGCTGGCGGTCGTGCTGGCGGCCCGGTGGGCGGCCCTGCGGCAATACCGGCGGCGGGTGCTGTTCCTGCCCGGCTTCGCCCGGGCGGCCCCGGCCGGGTCGTCGCTGGTCCGCAACGGGTCCGCGGCCCCCCGCGTCCGCCGCGAGCCCTCGACGATCGACGCGCCGCAGGCCGGCCCGCCGTCCGGTGAGTGGACATCGTGACCCCGCCCGACCCGCGACGTCCGACCCGCTGCCTCGCCGCCGCCGCCATTGTCCTCGTGGCGGCGGCGTATCACGCCGTCACCCTGTCGCCGGTCGTGGCCGCCGACGACGAAGCGCCCGCGGTCCGCCGCGTCCTGCTCCGCCCGGAACAGTTGCCGGCCGAGCTCGACCGGGTGCGGCAGGGCGTGCTGCGCCAACTGCCGCGGGCCGAGTTCGACGACCTGCTGGCCCGCGCGACCGCCGCCGGCGCCGCCCTCCGCAACCCGCCCCGGCTGGTCGAGTGCCGTTACCGCGCGGCACTGGACGGCGAGTCGCTGATCGGTTCGGCCGCGTGGAAGGTCCTGCACCACGACACCACGCCGGGGCTGCTGTCCGCCGAGCCG
>DASXAN010001382.1:0-3169 GCA_036406755.1 Gemmataceae bacterium | reverse complement strand
CCGGCCCGGTCCGCACCTGCACGGGCCGGAACCACGAGTCCGTGGACGCCAGGAACTCCCGGTCCTCCTCGCCCGGCGGCCGGACGGCGGCGAACGTGCTGCCCCGCGGTTGCAGCTTCATCCGGTGGACGAGCAGGTTGACGGGCTCGCACACGAACAGATCACCGGTTACGTCCCGGCCGAGCAGGTCGTCGCGGTAGACGCCGATGCCGCACACGGCCGTCGGCCGCCCCGGCGGGCCGGACAGCTTGAACAGCTGCAGGTTGCCGGCCGGGAAGAGTTGTGCGGACGCATCCCCACCAAGCAACACGGCCGGATTCGGTGGGGCGGCGTGCGGGTTGCGGCGGACGTAGTGGTCCGGCAGCGGGTAGTGCCAGCCCAGGTGGGTGTTGTCGCAGCCGAACCAGTTGCCCCAGTCGTCCCGCACCCGGCCCTGCTGCGTCCGCCCCGTGGCCGGCTCGATCGCGCCGGTGTCCGGCTTGATGCGGAAGTCGCGGTTGCCGAGCGCGAGCGACTTGCCGGTGAAGCTCGTGATCGTCCCGCCGAACAAGCCGCAGGAGCCGTACACCCACCCGTCCAGCCCGTACTCCAGGCTGTTGACGCGGGCCTGGTAGTTGTCCGTGCCGAAGCCGGTGTAGAGCTTCTTGACTACATCCGCCTTGCCATCGCCATCGGTGTCCTCGGCGTAGAGGATGTCCGGGGCGGCGCAGACGAGCACGCCGTTCCGCCAGACGGTCACGCCGGTCGGGAAGGGGATGTTGTCGAGGAAAACGGTCGAGCGGTCATAATGACCATCGCCCTTGCTGGCCGTCAGCACGCGGATGCGGCCACCGGGGCGGAAACCGCCGTCCGTACCCGACGGATAGTCGTACATCTCGGCGACCCAGAGCCGGCCGTCGGGGCCAAAGGCGATGGCGACCGGCGACGCGACCAGCGGCTCGGCGGCCACCAGTTCGGCAGAGTAACCCGACCGCAATCGGATGGCCGCCAGGGACTGCTGCGGCGACAGCGGCCGCTGGCCGTTCGTCTTGGTGGGATCAAACGGCGAGCGGAACTTGTCGCCGACGACCGCATGCACGGCATCGACGATCACCCGCTCCAGCCCCGGCTTGAATGGTCCCGGCAGGTCGTAGTAGACCATCGCCCCGCCGCCCTCGTAGCCGCCCTCCTTGAGCACGCGCTCCGACGGGACGTAGCACGGCACGCCGTTCGAGTAGGCGTTGACCCACACTCGCCGGCCGTCGAGTTCCTTCTTCAGCCGCAGCGCGTAGTCCACGACGACCTCGCCCGGCAGGAACACGAGTGCCAGCCCGTCGCCGAAGGTCCACGCCCGGGCCGTGTAGTCAACCTTCGTCGCCAGCGGTTCGCCGCGGTCCAGACGGGCAAGTTGCGCCTTGGCGTGGTAGGCAACGGCGTATTGCTTCGGGTCGCTGATTTGTGCCTTTTTCTCCCACGCCTCCCGCGACGGCGGGTCAATCAGCGGCAACTCGACGTGACGGGCATGGGCGGCGATCGGGCCGCTGACCGGGGCGAGGAACCCGCCGACGAGCCGCTTGACCTCGGCCGCCAGCTCCCGCCCCTGGGCCGTCGCCACCTCGACCTTGTCGCCGGTGACGCCCGAGGTCGGATTCTGGTCCGCGCCGCAGCCGATGGAGACGAGCGCGATCGTGCCGGGGTACTCGGTTTCAATGGCGTCCCGGGCGAAGCCGGCCCAGTCGCCGCTGATCTTGTTGTTCGACAACGTGACGCAGTGGCAGGCGTAGGACGCCCACACCGCCCGCAGCTTGCCGTCGGCGTCGCGGACGGCCAGCACCGGCAGGTCGTGGTCGGTCGGCCCGCCGGCGGTGCGGCGGTTCTTGGCGAATCCGACGGAGCCGACGCCCCACGACAGTTTCGCCGGCCGGCGGTCGGCGAGCGCGTCCTTGGCGACCTTTTCCAGCTTGTCGAGCAGTTCGGCGGTGTAGCGGTCGATGTGCTGCTGGTGCTCCGGCGGGATCGGCGTGCCGAAGAGCGTCCGCAGGTAGCCGGCGACCATCGGCGTCGTGTGCGAGTGTGTGACCGCCAGGGTGAACCGCTCCCGGCGGACGCCGGCCGGTTGCAGCCGCTTCGCCAGTTCCTCGGTGAACGCCGCCGGCACGCCGCATGAGTCGATAGTGACGAGCACGACCGGCTCGCCGCCGTCGTCAATGGCGAGCGCCTGGGCGGCGATCCGGTGGGTGACGCCCTCGGACTCGGCCCGGCGGAACCCGAACCCGGCGAGACGGACGGGGTAGTCCGGCGTGATGTCGATGCGGGCGACGCCGGCCCGATATGGTGGCTCCGCCGCGAAGGACGGGCCGGCGAGAAGGCAGACAGCGCTGATAAGTCCGACGGTGCGAACCACGTGTGATCCCTTCCGGGCGGGTGGTGTGACGGTATCAGGCCAGGTGCCGGCGGACAACTGGCGGGTGACGGGCCGCTGTCCCCGGCCTCGCTCCGCTCGACCGGGGCTCTAATTCAGCGCCCTCCGGGCTGGAATCCCCGCCCGTTCTCAGCCGCGGGCTGCGGCTCAGGTTTTAGCCCGGCAGGCCGCTGAATTAAAGCCCCGGTCGAGCGGAGCGAGGCCGGGGACTAAAGGCCCTCCCTTCCCCCAGTTTCAACACCCCAGCACCGAAACTGCGGCTCTCATTGCCACATCGCCTCCTCGTCGGGGTCGAACCCGTGCGCGAGCAACAACTGGCGGAACTCGGTCCGGAACGGCACCCGCCGGTGGTGCTCCTCTTGGTTCGCGATATACAGCCTCACCCGCTCGACCTGGGACTGGCTGACCGTGAACCCGCCATACCCGGTCTGCCACGCGAACGCCGGCACGTCTGGCCGAGTGCGGTGGATCCAGCCGCTGGACCGCGATTTGACGGCACTGACGACATCGGACACGGCGCGATCCGGTCGCAGCTTCGCCAGGATGTGGACGTGATCGTCAACGCCGTTCACGATCAGGGCGATGCCGCCCTCCTCCCGGATGACGCCGGCCAGGTACGCCCACAGGTCCGGGCGAAGGGCCGGTGTCAGCCAGGGTTGCCGCTCCTTGGTGGCGAAGACGATGTGGTAGAGGAGGTTGGTGAACGCATGGGCCATGGCCGGCCTCCGGGGTACTAGCTTGGTCGTCAACGCTCGACCCCGGCCTCGC
>DASXAN010001381.1:0-3951 GCA_036406755.1 Gemmataceae bacterium | reverse complement strand
AAAGATCACATTCCCGCTGGCGCGAAAGGTCGCCACCTCCTCGCAGCCAAGCGCCTCGAAGTGCTCACGCAGCGCCTCGTTGGCGATCCTGCGCCCGCCAAGGTTCATCCCGCGCAGAAACGCGACGTAGCGAGCCATGCGAGGAGCGTACGGCGTCTTGTGAGAAACACCCAGCGACCCGGTCGGGCCGCTGGGTAGAAGTGGAGGCGCCGGGATTCGAACCCGGGACCAGCGGATTAAAAGTCCGATGCTCTACCGGACTGAGCTACGCCTCCAGATGCTTCATTTCTAGTCTTTTTCGCACTTCTCCTTGATCCGCACTTCTGCCTTTGACACCCGTTTTGACACCTGATAGAATAAAGTACAGTAATACCCGGGGTGTTGTGAGCACCCGGGCCGATGGCCCCAATGACTCCCGGGTAAAGGAGTAGTCACCGTGACCGAGGTTCATTCTACTGGCGCTACCGCCCACAGCAAACCCGCGAAGCCCTATCCCGACTTCCCGCTGTTCCCCCACGCCACCGGTCGCTGGGCCAAGAAGATCAGGGGCCGGTTTGTCTACTTCGGCCCCTGGTCCGACCCCGACGGGGCGCTGGCGAAGTACCTCGCCGAGAAGGACGCCCTCCACGCTGGGCGGACGCCTCAGCCTCCGGCCGAGGCCCTGACGGTCCACGTCCTCGCCGGTCGTTACTTGACCACCAAGAAGCGGAAGCTCGACGCTGGCGAGCTGAGCCCCCGGTCGTTCGCCGACTACACCGCTACGTGCAAGGGAATCATCAAGGCGTTCGGGAAGGCCCGGCTGGTGGCCGACCTGCGGCCGGAGGACTTCGAGAAACTCCGCGCCGCCCTGGCCAAGAAGTGGGGGCCGGTCCGCCTGGGGAACGAGGTGAACCGGGTGCGGATGCTGTTCCGCTACGGCCAGGAGAACGGCCTGCTCAACACGCCGATCGTCTTCGGCGAGGGGTTCCAGCGGCCGACCCGGAAGACCCTGCGGCTGCACAAGCAGGCGCAGGGGCCGAAGATGTTCGAGGCGGCGGAAATCCGCAGCATGCTAAAGGCGGCCGGCCAGCCGCTCAAGGCCATGATCCTGCTCGGAGTCAACTGCGGGTTCGGCAACGCCGACGTCGGCACGCTGCCGCTGTCCGCCCTGGACCTGGCCGGCGGGTGGGTGATCTACCCGCGGCCGAAGACCGGCATCGACCGCCGCTGCCCGCTGTGGCCGGAGACGGTCGCGGCGCTGAAGCAGTGGTTGAAGGTTCGGCCGCGGCCGGAGGACCCGGCCGGCGCCAACCTCGTCTTCCTCACGCGGACGGGCGGGCGGTGGACGAAGGACGGGGCCGACGGCCTGGCGGACAGGAAGAAGGCGTGGACGCTGACCGACAACCCGCTGTCCAAAGAGGCGCGGAAGCTGCTCGACGCGCTCGGGATCGACGGGCACCGGAACTTTTATGCGTTACGTCACACGTTCCAGACAGTCGGCGACGAGTCGGGGGACTTCCTGGCCGTGCGGTCGATCATGGGCCACGCCGGCGGCAATGACATCGCCAACGAATACCGGGAGCGGCTGTCTGACGCGCGGCTGCGGAAGGTGGCCGAGCACGTCCGCACCTGGCTGTTCGGCCGGAAGAAGTAGGAGGACACGTCGTGTTCACCAGCTGCTTCGCCCGCGTCAAGCTGCTGCCGCCCGAGCTGTCGCCGGTGAGCATCGCCGTCGGCACGCCCCGTTGGTTCCGGGGGCCGCAGGAGCCGGCCCTGATGCCGACCCGGGCGATGCTCCAGATGGACACGCCGACGTACGCCCGGTTGTTCGAGGAGATTCTGCGGAAGGCGGACGCCCGGGCGATCGCCGACAAGTGGGGTCCGGACGCCGTCTTCCTCTGCTGGGAGCGGCCGGGGGCGGCCTGCCATCGCAGGGCAGTTGCTGAGTTCTTGGAAACCCAACTCGGCATCGACGTCCCAGAGTGGGGCGCGGCCTCGGGGCGGTGGGTCGTGCCCCCGTTCCCGCGAGTCCGCCGCTCCGCGTAGAATGACACCCACTCCTGGCCGGCCGTCGCAGTGGTCGTGAGAAGCCCCGCGGCGGTCGGCCTTCTCACCAGGAGGCGGTCATGGCGGCGAGCACATCCGTTTCCGGCCCCGTCGTCGCATCGCGTCGCACCATCGGCAAGGCCGAGATCCGGCGGCGGCTGGCGGCCGCGCTCGACTTCGTTCCGGCCCCGGTCCAGCAGAATGAGACGCAGGCCCAGGCGTGGTCACTCGCCCGGCAGTGGGCCGACCGGCTCGTTGACCTGGGCCGGGCGATCCGGGACAGCCGGTGGGCGGCGGACGTCCGGGACGGCGATAACGGGCTGACCGGGGCGCTGCTGGCGTGGACCGTTAGGCTCGCTGACGCGGACTACGTGCTGGAGTTCGTCCGCCGGCGGTTGGCGTCGGGCGTCACGACCTTGCCGTCGGAGATCGAGGCGAGGCGGGAGGACGCCGCCGGCACTTGGGTCGAGTTCGAGGACCGTCTGCAACGACCGCTGCACCAGCTGCTGTCGGCCCCTGCGACCACTCTCAGGGCGGCCAAGGAAGAGTTACGGCGGCAGATCGAGGCGGTGCTTGGGGACGGCCCGCCGACGGCTCCGCTGGCTGGCACGACGCCGCTCTCTGCCCGGGACCTGGCGAAGAAGTACTGCGTCAGCGTGAACGCCTTAACCGTCCGACTGAACCGGTATCGGCCGACGGACATGGACTGTTACACCGAGTCGGCCAACCCGGGCCGAAACCGCCCCCGGTTCCTCTACTACGAAGACAAGGTCTTGCACGTTATCGCGGCGATGAAGCGGAACGCCCAGAAGCGCCACGCCACCACGTAAGTCCAGTCTTACATCGGAATCTTTTTTGGCCCCAGTTTCCCCTGGAAGACGGGGCAGTTCTCGTCGCCGGCCGGTATCCCCGGTGTAAATCCACAACACGAAAACTCGACGCCCGAGTCTGATGGGGCCATGTCAACGGCCTCCCATCCCGACCGGTTCTCCGATTGGCCGCTGTGGCGCCTGCTCGTCGCCTTGGCGGACGCCGAGCGCCAGACCGGCCCCGACAGCTCGACGACCCATGCCTACGCCCGCGCCGTGAGTCTACGCCTGCGCGGCCGGGAGTTGCCGGCCGCCCGGCAGCGAAAGGGGGCCGCCGATGCACGGTGAGACCCCCGCCGCCAATGCCGACAGGTGCCGGTCGGTCCGCCAGGTAGCTGCGTACTGGCGAACCTCGCCGAAACGGGTTCGGCAGCTCGTCCGTCGCGGCATCCTCCGGGCGTTCGTCGTCGGCCGGGGGCTGCGGATCGCGCCCGAGGCGATCGCTGAGGCCGAGCGGCTGCTCGCCGCCCCGACGGCCGGCAGCCGGCGGCGGGGGGACGACGGAATCGATGCGGACGTGAAGAAGTTGCTGGACCAGCCGTGACCACAGAAGCCGACGGCCACGCTTCCCGGCTACAGGTCGTTGGCCGCGGGGATAAAGCGAAACGCCACGATGAATTCCACGTCCGACTCGATTAACGGCAAGGCGGCCGGGGGGGGTGACATGAGGACGGCCGCCAAACCCGGTCGGCCCCCGGCCCCGTCGATCGAGGCCGCCGCCGACCTCCGGGCCCGCGGCTTAGCCGTGTGCAAGCCCGATCGCCGGCAGAAGAAGCCGACGTACAAGGGCTGGGCCACCCGGTCCCTGGAGCCGAGCGCCTTCCGGCCGGGCGACCAGCTCGGGATCATCGCCGGGCCGCTGTCCGACGGCAACCGGCCGGGGCACGCCCTCGTCGTCGTGGATCTCGACAGCCCGGACGCGGTGGCGAAGGCCGATGGCCATCTGCCCGCGACTGGGATGATCGACGGCCGCCCCGGCAAGCCGCATTCGCACCGGTACTACTTGGTGCCGGTCACGTCGATCCCCGATTGGGCGGTCAGCACCGCCGACCAGGCG
>DASXAN010001380.1:0-2704 GCA_036406755.1 Gemmataceae bacterium | reverse complement strand
GTCCGTGGTCCGTCGTAAGGAACCGGATTTGCGACGGACCACGGACGACGGACAACGGACTCTTCCATGATCGACATCGACGGCTCGTTCGGCGAAGGCGGTGGGCAGATCCTCCGCAGCAGTCTGACGCTGGCCCTGCTCACCGGGCAGGCGTTCCGGCTGCGGAACGTCCGCGCCCGCCGTCAGCGGCCGGGGTTGCAGCCACAGCACCTCACGGCCGTGCGGGCCGCCGCCGAGGTCGGGCAGGCCCAGACCCGCGGGGCGTCGGTCGGGTCGGGACAGCTCGACTTCGAGCCGCAGACCGTCAAGCCGGGCAACTACCGCTTCGCCATCGGCACCGCCGGGGCGACGACGCTGGTCCTGCACACCGTCTACCTGCCGCTGGCCATGCAGGACGCGGCGAGCACGGTCACGGTCGAGGGCGGCACGCACAACGACCACGCCCCGTGCTACCACTTCCTGGCGGCGACGTGGCAGCCGTACCTGGCCCGCGTCGGGTTGCCGTTGACGCTGCACCTGGACCGGCCGGGGTTCTACCCCCGCGGCGGCGGCCGGTTCACGGCCCACATCCCCGGCGGGGCGAAACTCCGCGGCCTGACGCTGACGGACCGGCCGGCGATCACGCGGGCCGTCGGGTTCAGCGCCGTCTCCGGCGGATTGCCGGAGCACATCGCCCGCCGGCAAGCGGGGCGGGCGAAGGAGCAGCTCGAAGCCGCCGGCCTGGAGGCGGACATTGGCCTGGAGACGTGGCACGGCGGGCCGGGGTCGGTGCTGGCGCTGACGCTGGACGAGGCCCCGGTGCCGACCCTGGTGTTCGGGCTGGGCGCCCGCGGCAAGCGGGCGGAGGCGGTGGCCGACGAGGCGGTGGAGCAGGCGTTGGCCTACGCCGCGGCGGGCGCCCCGGTGGACGAGCACAGCGCCGACCAGCTGATCCTGCCGCTGGCGTTCGCCGAGGGAGCATCCGAGTACCGCGTCACCCGAGTGACGAAGCACCTGCTGACGAACGTGGAGGTGGTGCGGAAGTTCCTGCCGCGGCGGATCGAGGTCGAGGGAGCGGAGGGCGAACCGGGGACGGTGCGGGTGCAGGCCTGACGGCCCCTCACTTCTTGCGCTTGCGAATCTTCGTCAGCGCCGACCCCTTGTGCATGGCCAGGTGGTCGGTCTTGTCGCTCTTGATGAGGTACTGCGGCTCCTCCTTCGACGCCCGCACGGTGTAGCCCTTGAACTTCATCGGCGCCGTCACCTTCCGCTTGATGACGCCGCTCACCATGCCGGCCTCCGAATTCCAGCGGACGTGGTCGCCGACCTTGAACTCACGGGTCATGGCGTTGGCCTCCGGGTGCGCGGCGGGCACGTCGGCCGCCGGCGGATACGTGATGTTCGCCCCTTCGACGTGCGCCCACGGCGTGAGCACATGCTCCTGAGCGCGGGTCGGGCTCAGGACGTCTTCGACACGGACGCCGCGGGCGACCAGGGCGTCGGCGATGAGGGAGCGGTGGCACCGCCACGGGACGGCCTCGGCACACATCAGCGCGACGGCGTCGCGCCGCGCCGCCGCCACGACGGCCCCCACATTCTCCGCGAACTCCGGCGTCTGCATGTAGTCCGCGTAGCCCTGGAACGACCGGTTCCGCCAGCCGCCGTTCGGCGAATCCGCCCGGGGCCGCCGCAACCCGCCCAGCCCCGGCAGGTGCCGGTACTTGACGCCGACCCGGGCGAGGGCCTTCGGCAGCGTGTCGGCGTTGAACTGCGGGTTGGCCGCGGACCGGGGCATCTTCCGCACGTCGATGAGCAGGGTGATGCCGTAGGTCTGGAGCAGGCCGATGAAGTCGGCCAGCGGCCGCGACGAGTGGCCGACGGTGCGGACCAGCGGCGATGTGTCGGCGACTTTCGACATTGTCACCGGCATATGATGCAGGCGCCGTGCCGGAGCCGCCAGTCCGTGCGGGCTATAATGGGGTCATGACCCCGCCCCCGGTCCTGAACGTCGCCCAGATCGTCCCCGGCACCGAAGCCGAGGGGCCGGGCCGGCGGTACGCGCTGTGGTTCCAGGGCTGCCCCCTCCGCTGCCCGGGGTGCTGCAACCCGGAGATGCTGCCGTTCGCCGGCGGCACGCCGCGGCCGGTGGCGGACGTCCTCGCCGAAGTGGAGCGCGCGCGAAACGCGGAAGCGATCGAGGGCATCACCCTGCTCGGCGGCGAGCCGCTGGCCCACGCCGCCGGGGCCGCCGCCCTGGCCCGCGGCGTTCAATCGCTCGGCCTGACCGTCATGGTCTTCACCGGCTACACGCTGGAAGAGGCCCGCGAACTGCCCGACCCGGCCGCCGCCGACCTGCTCGCCCATACCGACATCCTCGTGGACGGCCCCTACGTCCGCGAGCTGCCGGACACACGGCGGCGGTGGATCGGCTCGACCAACCAGCGCATCCACTTCCTGACCGACCGCTACCGCGCCGACGACCCGTGCTGGCGGCGGCCGAACACGCTGGAACTGCGCCTCCGCGGCGGCGAGCTGACGGTCAATGGCTTTCCCGCCCCGGCGGCGGTAGGATTGTGGAAGAAAATCGGTTAGCCGCGACGCGGAGTCTGCGGAGCGGAGCGCTCGACAGGGCCGACATGGCATCCGCAGCCCCGACCCCCCGCGTCGTCACCGCCTTCGAGGGCCGGCTGCTCCGCCTGTTGCACGCCGTCCTGCGGCACGCCCC
>DASXAN010001379.1:0-3148 GCA_036406755.1 Gemmataceae bacterium | reverse complement strand
GCAAACGGTAGACCCGTGTTTCTCCGGGGTGTACGCCCCAGTCATGCGCGTGCTCGGACCAGTGCTCCCCTCCAACAGTCGCTCTGCATCGGATAGATTCAGGATCTCAGGGGTAGAGGGTTGGTGGAGGAAGGACGAGTTCGGGCGGCTGACGCCGGCCGGAACGGCCGTACTCGAGCGCGATCCCGAGACTGGTTGGCCGTTGACGGCGATCGGCCCCGATCTTGATTCGCTGGAGCCGATGATTAAGCAGCTTGGCTCTCCGCCGGTTCGGCGAACGGAAATGCTGCCCCCGAGCAACAAGGTCATCTACCCTGAGCGGGCGACCCTGCACTGGGGAATCGAAGTCGGTGCTCTCAAGGCCGTTCTGCTCACGTTCGACCACCTGCTCAGGAACGACCCCGAACGGTTCACGCGGTCGGCCGCTCTCGCGCCCGTCCGGGCGTTCGTCCGAGCGGTCGTTGAAGGCGGCGCGGACACCCCCGACGTTGGCCCACTGGCAAGTATTTCGCTTGGCGTGCAGTACGACCCCGAATACCTCGCTCTGTACGCCGGGCTGAGGGACGACGCGGGACTCCCGGCCGAGCCGTTTCGGCATACCTTGCTCGTGTCCGCCAACCCGGCAACACGCACCCTGGATGCCGTGTTCTGGGCGTTCGAAACTGACCCGCATGGATTCCGGCTGGCGACGGAGTGGCCTGGGGGTGCGGTCACGTACGTCATGACCAACGGCATCCTGGTGGGCCAGGAGGTGAGCCAGGCCGTACGCCTAGACGGCGGGTACTTGCTCGGCAGGCCGACCGGCCGCCGCTGCCGGAGGGTCGTTCGTACCCGACCGACGGCCGAAGACTTGAAACTGGTCGCCGACGAACTGACAGAGCGGCGCCACGACCTTTACCGGCGCGCAGTGGACTACGTCGAGCAGAACAGCGACGGAGCCGTCCGGGAACAGCTCGGCCGACTCGCGCGTCTGAACGCCAACGGTGACCACCGGCTCTCCTCGGCCGTGTTCAGTCACTTGACGACCTTGTTCGCGGACAGGGCTGCGACCGACGATCGGGCGGGCGAATTCCTAAACCTTGTAAGCCCTATCCTCGATGCGGCGGCGGCGGACGCCTTGCCGGCTGGTTCGCCCGAGAATGCCACACCCGCCCAGGGATGGGAATACTGGCTCGATACGTACCGTCGGTGTTTGGACGTTCTCCGTGAACCGTTCGGGCTGCCGGGGCACGCGTTCCGCGCGCGGCTGCGGACCGTCACCAGCGAAGCACCCGCCGTGGCGTAATGGGCGAGCCGGTCCGGCGTACTCAATGCCGTCCGGCCGACGACCGGCGGCGGGCTACGCTCCGGCGACCACCCGCATCGGCTGGGCCAATAGGGCCTTAACCGCCGGGGTGTCTCCGAGACGGGCCGCCAGGGACGTGACGGCCAAGTCCGGTGGAAGGCACGACGCGAACTTCAGCCCGTGAAGGGCCTCCTCGTCGACGGCTGGGGATATGGTGTCCGCCCGCTCCGGCGTCAGGCCCCGGACGACCGCCTCGACCGCCGCCGACCGCTCGCCCCCGTCGACTGTCACGCACAGGGCGTCGTGGTCGACCCGCCCGCCGCAGCGGCGGGCCAGCTCCGCGGCGAGGGTGGCATTGGCCCGGGTCCCGGCAAATGTCCACCACTCGGCCCCGGACGGCGGCCGGCTCAGCAGCGTCGGTCCGTCCGCGTTGACCCAAGTGTACGCCTCGCGGAGTTTGGCGATCCGATCCCGGGCCCGGCGCGACCACCGCGGCGACGAATCCTCGCCGACGAGGAGTGAGCGGATCGCCTGGCCGAGGGGGAACCCGACGGCCGGCCCGGTCCCCCGCCACCGCGACCGGCCGGCCTGCTCCGTCGCCTCCACGTGGGCCACCCGCCGGGCCCAGTCGACGTGCGTGACCCGCCACGCCCGCCCGCCCAGGAGGAGCACCCGCGGCCCGTCCCGCCGGGCGACGAAGGTGGTCTCGTCCACGAAGCCCAGGTCCTGCCGGCCGTGACGTACGGTGAACAGCGGCGGGGACGTGAAGACAGAGACCAGGTCCAGGAAGTTCTTCCGGCCGAACTCCCCCTCCCCTTTGGGGGCCGAGCCAGAGGACCCCCTCGTCCTCCGCGAGGACTCCTCGGGCGAGCATCCAGCCGAGGACGTCGCGGCGGCGGTCTTCAGGCATGGCCGTGAACGCCGGTACGCGGCAGAGCCAGTCGAACCAGTCCCGCCGCCCCACACCCCGCTCCTGGAGGCAGAGGGCCATGATCTGTTGGGTCAGGACGTGGTACGGGGCCGGCGGCGGCGTGACCGGGTCGACGTAGCCGGCGGACCACAGCTGGACCAACCCCGCCGCCCGCAGCAGCGAGTCGTCGTCGGTGGCCAGGAACAGGCAGTTGCGGGAGGTGCCCGGCCGCCGCCCGGTCCGCCCCATCCGCTGGAGGAAGCCGGACACCGTCGCCGGGGCGTCCACCTGGACGACCCGGTGCAGGTCGCCGACGTCGACGCCCAGCTCCAGCACGCTCGTCGCCACGATGACGCAGTCGTCCCGGCCGGCGAACGCCTCCTCCGCCCGGCGGCGCTCGTCCGGGCTGAGCGAACTGGGGGTGACGAACGTCGTCACCCCCAGCGACCGCAGCTCGCGGCCCAGTAGCTCGGCCCGCGACCGGCTGTCGACGAACGCCAGCCGCTTCTCCCCCCGGTGCAGCCGGGAGACGACCACCGCCGCGTTCCGGAGCGACCCGACGTGGTCCACCGTCACGTCGGCGGCCGCCGCGGCCATGCCTTCGGGCGGGCGGCAGACCCGCCGCGGGCCCTCGCACCCGCCGGCCAGCCACCCGAGCAGGTCCTCCGGGTTCCCGACCGTCGCGGACAGGCCCAGCCGTTGGAACTCGCGGCCGCACAGCGTCCGGATGCGGGAGAGCACGGCCAGCAGGTGCCAGCCGCGGTCGTCCCCGGCGAAGGCGTGGACCTCGTCCACGACGACCGCCCGCAGCCCGGCGAACAGGGCCCGCTCGTCGACCCCGCCCGAGACGAGCATCACCTCCAGCGACTCGGGCGTCGTCAGCAGGCAGTCCGGCGGGTCCCGGAGGATCGCCCGCTTCCGCCCGGCCGGGACATCCCCGTGCCAGAGGGCCG
>DASXAN010001378.1:0-2561 GCA_036406755.1 Gemmataceae bacterium | reverse complement strand
CCCACCGCCCCCTCGACCCACCCTACGAAGGACCCGCCCACCGATGACGAGAATCCGGACAGCGGCGTAACGCCCGAAAACCTAGCCTACGTCGTCTACACGTCCGGCTCGACCGGTGCCCCCAAGGGGTGCATGATCGAGCACCGCGGCGTCGTCAACGCCTACGACATGTGGGATGAGGCGTACGGCCTTGGTGACCTCAAGTCATACCTGCAGATGACGAACTTCGCGTTCGACGTTTGCACCGGCGACCTCGTCCGCGCCCTCGGCTCCGGCGGCAAGCTCGTCCTCTGCCCGACCGAGACGCTGCTCGACCCGGAGAAGCTGTTGGCCCTCGTCCGCGCCGAGGACATCCACTACGCCGAGTTCGTGCCGGCGGTCGTTCGGCCGGTCTTGCGGCACCTAGAGGTGACCGGGCAGACGCTGGCCCCGGTCAGGCTGGTCGTGTGCGGGTCGGACGTGTGGTACGGCGGCGAGTTTCGCCGGCTGCGGCGGGCGGCCGGCCCGCAGGCCCGGGTGGTCAACTCCTACGGGCTGACCGAGGCCACGATCGACAACCTGTACTTCGACGGCCCCGACGACGGGCTGGCCGACGACGGCCCGATTCCGGTCGGCCGGCCGTACGCCAACAACCGGGCCGTCGTGCTCGACGGCCGCGGCCGGGTGCAGCCGGTCGGCGTGCCGGGCGAGCTCTACGTCGGCGGGGCCGGGCTGGCCCGCGGGTACCTGAACCGCCCGGACTTGACGGCCGAGAGGTTCGTCCCGGACCCGGACCGCCCCGGCGAGCGGCTGTACCGGACCGGCGACCTGGCCCGGCTGCTGCCGAACGGCCAGTTCGAACTACTCGGCCGGACCGACACGCAGGTGAAGGTCCGCGGGTTCCGCATCGAGCTGACCGAGATCGAGGCGACACTGACGCAGCACTCGGCCGTCCGCGACGCCGCCGTCGTGGCCGTGGACGACGGCCGCGGCGTCAAGCGGCTGGTCGCCTACGTCGTGCCGGCGGACGGCGTCCCCGCGCCGTCGGCGACCGACCTGCGGGCGTTCGTCGGCGGCAAGCTGCCCGAGTACATGGTCCCCGGCGTGTTCGTCCCGCTGGCGGCGCTGCTGCTGTCGGCCAACGGCAAGGTGGACCGCAAGGCCCTGCCGGCCCCGGACCTGTCGCGGCCGGACGTCTCCCACGAGTATGTCGCCCCGCGGACGGACGCCGAGGCCCGGCTGGCCGCCGTCTGGTCGGACGTGCTTCGCGTCGAGCGGGTCGGCGTGCGGGACAACTTCTTCGAACTCGGCGGGCACTCGCTGGTCGCCACGCAGGTGCTGTCGCGAGTGCGGGCCGAGTTCGGCGTCGAGCTGCCGCTGCGGAAGCTGTTCGAGGCCCCGGTCCTGGCCGACTTCGCCGCCGCCGTCGCGGCCGCCGAGCAAGCCAAGCTCGGGCCGGCGCTGGCGCCCGCGGACGGCGGCGAGGTGCCGCTGTCGTTCGGGCAGAAGCGGCTCTGGTTCCTCGACCGGCTGGAACCCGGCAACCCGGCGTACCACCTGTCGCTGGCCGTCCGGCTGGTCGGGGAACTCGACCAGCCGCTGCTGCGCTGGTGCGTGGACGCCATCGTCGCCCGCCACGACGCCCTGCGGACGGTCTTCCCCGTCGCCGACGGCAAGCCGGCGGCGGTCGTCAACCCGCCGGCCCCGGTGGACGTCGAAGTGGTGGACCTGAGCGGGCTACCGCCGGCGGACCGCGAGCCGCGGGTGCGGCTGGCGGCCCTGGAACACTACCGCCGGCCGTTCGACCTGGCTCGGGGCCCGCTCTACCGGATCGGCCTGCTGCGGCTGGGCGACCGCGAGCACGTCGCGCTGGTGACCCTGCATCACATCGTCTCCGACGGGTGGTCCAGCGGCGTGTTCCTGCGGGAGCTGGGCCAACTGTACGCCCGGGCCGCGGCCGGCCGCCGCGAGCCGCTGCCGCCGCTGCCGATCCGGTACGCCGACTACGCCCGCTGGCAGCACCAGCGGCTGGCCGGCGAGGTTCACGACCGCCAGCTCGCCTACTGGACCGCCCGCCTCGCCGAGGCCCCCCCGGTGCTGGACCTGCCGACCGACCGGCCGCGGCCGCCGCTGCTGACCACCCGCGGGGCGACCCGGGCGCGGACGCTGCCGCCGGAGGTGGCCGAGGCCGTCCGCCGGTTCAGCCACCGCGAGGGCGTCACCCCGTTCATGACGCTGCTGGCGGCGTTCCACACCCTGCTCGCCCGCCACGCCGGCCAGGACGACCTGCTCGTCGGCACCCCGGTCGCCAACCGCAACCGGGTCGAGCTGGAGGGGCTGGTCGGGTTCCTCGTCAACACGGTCGTGCTCCGCGGCGACCTCCGCGGCGACCCGACGTTCCGCGAGCTGCTGGCCCGCGTCCGCGAGGACTCGCTCGGGGCGTTCGCCCACCAGGACCTGCCGTTCGAGCACCTGGTCGAGGCGGTCAAGCCCCGCCGTGACCCGAGCCGCACGCCGCTGTTCCAGGTGATGTTCGCTTTCGAGACGGCCCCGGCCGCGCTACGCCTGCCGGGCCTGAGCAT
>DASXAN010001377.1:0-1699 GCA_036406755.1 Gemmataceae bacterium | reverse complement strand
GGCCGAACAGGCGCTGCGCGTCGGCGGCGGTCAGGGCGCTGGTCGGCTCGTCAAGCACCAGCACGCGCACGTCCACCAGCAGGGCGCGGGCGATCTCCACGAGCTGCTGCGCCGCCGGGCTAAGTCCCTCCACCGGGCTTTCGGGGCGAATCTCCGGGTGCTCCAGCACGGCCAGGGCATCGCGGACCTTCCGCCGGAGTTCGCCGCCACGGAGGAAGCCGAGCCGGGCGGGCTCCTGGCCGAGCATGACGTTGGCCTCGACCGTCAGGTGTGGGGCCAGGGTCAATTCCTGGTACACCATCGCCACGCCGCGGCGGCGGGCGTCCTGCGGGTCGCGGGGCGCGAACGACGCGCCGTCGAGGGTCATCGTGCCGGCGTCGGCGGCGACGGCCCCGCTGAGCACCTTCATGAGCGTGGACTTGCCGGCCCCGTTCTCCCCGACCAGGGCGTGGACCTCGCCGGGCCGTAGGTCCAGGTCCACGCCGCGCAGGGCCAGCGTCGGACCGAACGCCTTGCGGATGCCGGTCATGGTCAGGCGGGACGGGGCGGTCATGGGCGTTTCCGGAGCGGCGGCAGGACGATGGTCCGCCGGGCTTGCGCGTCCTTGTCGTACAGCCCCAGCGTCTGTTCGGTGCGGACGTTGTCCTTGGTGATGACGAACTCGCCGGTCGAGAGGTAGTGCGGGTCCGGCTCGCTGACGACCTCGTAGCCGCGGAGGTGTTGCACCATCGTCCACGTGCCGAGGTAGCCCATGCGGTACGGGTCCTGAAGGATCAAGGCGTCGATGGTGCCCGCGGCGACGGCCTGCATGAGCGGCTCGCCGGAGTCGAAGCCGACGAGCTTCACCTTCCGCTCCATGCCGAGGCTGCGGAGCGAATCGAGCATCCCTTCGGCCGACGACTCGTTGCAGCAGAAGATGCCGTCGATCGTCGGGTTGCCGTCCTGGTCGCGGAACTGGTTGAGCAGCGGCGACGCCTCCCGCATGGCACTGTCCTTGGTCGCCCCGGCGTACTTGTTGTCGGACACCAGTTTGACCGACGGATCGGCCCGGACCACGTCGAGAAAACCATTCTCCCGCTGCTCAGTGCTCTCGGAGCCGACGGCGTAGCGGAAAAGCACGACCCGCGGCTCCGTCTTGCCCTCGGCGCGGAGGGTTTGCAGGAGCCGCCCGGCCGCCAGCCGGCCGCCGTTGCGGTTGTCGGTGGCGACGTACTTGACCGTCAGCTCGGGGTGCTCCAGGCCGGAGTCGATGATGACCACCGGGACGCCCTGCTCGACGGCCCGCTTGACCGGGGCGACCATCGTCTGGCTGTGCTGGGGGGCGAGGACGATGCCGTCCACGCGGGTGCTGACGCGGCGGTCCACGATGCGGATCTGCGCGAGGGCGTCCCGCTCCCGCAAGGGGCCGTCCCAGATGACCTCGACGTTCAGGTCGTCGGTCGCCCGGAGGTCGTCGGCGGCGCGGACGGCCCCGCGGTGGATCGATTGCCAGAACTCGTGCGTCATGCCCTTGGGGATGACGGCGATGCGGTAGTCGGCCGCGGGGCGCTGGCAGCCGCCGGCGGCGACGGCCGCGACCGCCCAGCACGTCAGGAGCAGCCGTCGGGTCATGGGGAGAGGTCCGGGATCGCGTCGGGGTGTAGGGTAAGCGGGGGGCGGGGGTAAATCAAGCGGCAGCCGCGGCGCGAGTCTTCGAGCG
>DASXAN010001376.1:0-1737 GCA_036406755.1 Gemmataceae bacterium | reverse complement strand
CCGGCTGCGCGCCGATCCGCTCGGCCACGGTGCGCTGCGGACGCCGGCGGCTGACGGACGCGAACGGCGCCTCCGGGTGCGGGAACTCCGGGCGGCCCGAGCGGCCGATCACGACCGTGCGCCGGCCGGGGACGCCGCCCTCGCTCGGGCGGCTCGCGGACGCGGGATGGCCGTCGCGTTCGGCGACCCGCTCGGCCGCGGCCGAGCGGCGCGGCTCGCGCTCCTCGGTGGGCGGCTCGTGCTCGGCCTGGCGCTCGAAGTCCGCCAGCGGCGGCTCGGGCTCCGCAGGCTCGGGCTCCGCCGGCGCCAGCTCGTCGAGCGGCACGGCGGGCGCCACGTCGTCCTCGAGGCGGGCGAAGCGGCGCGTGCGGTCGGTGTGGACCGACCTGCGCCGGGGCGTACGGGTGAACAGCTCGTCTCCACCCCAGTCGGCGACCGGACGGCGCCGGCGGGCGGATCGGGCCTCGTCGTGCGTGAACTCGGACTCGCGGTCGTAAAGCAATTGCGGCACGCGGTTCTCGGGCTCGGGCATTGACGTCTCGCGTCCTCTTTCGTCGGCCTACGGGGTTAGCTGACGGGCTCGCACCGAAAGAGCGGCGCTACGCCCCATCGGCCGCAGAGCAGCGGCACGACGGACGATTCGCCCCGACGAACTTGGGTCCCCCGCTTCCCGGTTTATCCAGGAATTCAGCGGATGCGGCAGCATCGTAACACCTGAAAAAACACCTGCTCTCATGCGGAATTATGGGAAGTCGGTCGGACGGAAAGACCTCCCGCACTTTGCGAGGAATACCTGTCGCGGGCCGCTCGGACTTTGCGACAAATGTCGCGATCCGGGCCCGGCGGCTACTGGTTCGGGACGTCCTTCGGGACCGGCTGGTTGACCGCCGCGGCCACGAACGCCGCGACCGCCTGCGCGTCCTTGCCCTGGACGAGGTCCTTTGCCATCGCCCCGTTGCCCCGCGCGCGGCCGTTGTGGATCGCGTCGAGGACGAGGTTGTAGGGCGGGCGCAGCTGGTCGAGGTTCGGCCCCACTGTCGCGACCGTCCCAGCCGCGGCCAGTGTGTGGCAGTTCTTGCACTGCGCCGCGCCGCCGAACAGGTCCCGCCCGTGCTTCTGCAGCGGTGTGAGGTTGCTCACGTTCTCCGCCGGGATCGAGTCACGGTTATTGACGGTCGCGATCACCGCCGCCGGGATGCCGATGCCGAGCACCAGCAATGCCAGCAGGAAGGCCAGCCCGCCGATGCGGCGGCTGCGCCGGACGCTGGGCGAGCGGGTGGCCGAGTCGCCCGAGCGGCCGCGGAGCGCGACGAGCAGCAACCCCACACCCAGCAGGACCCAGAAGAGCACGAACGCGAGAGCGGCCATCGGGGCGCAGACCTTAGCCGTTTCGCAGGCGGGAACGCGCCGCCGTTGGTGGTGTGTTGGGGCGGCTCCGCACCGCCGTTGGTGGCATGACGCGGTGGCACCGGGCCGCCGTTTGTGGCGTCACGCGGCGGCGCCGCGCCGCCCGTTGGTGGCGTGATGCGACGGCACCGCTGCGCCGTCCAGGGGCAGAGGGCGCGGTCACCGCCGCCTCCCCGCAGCGAAGCTCTGCACCGCGGGGGCGACGCCGCGGAAGTCTGCCGCCGCCCCCTCCGCCGGCTCGCCGCCGCCGCCGGCGCCTGCGGCGGCCAGGGCCGCCGGGCTCTCGGCACCGGCGCGTGCGCTGCCCTCCGCCGCGGCCGCGGCGGCCGC
>DASXAN010001375.1:0-11278 GCA_036406755.1 Gemmataceae bacterium | reverse complement strand
GAGGGGAGCGCTCCCCTCGCCGACTCGGGTCGCGGCGTCACCCAGCTTACGCCTCCACGTTCATCCCCATGACATAGTCCTCGTACTCCTTCGTCTGCGCCTTGACTCCCTCCTGCTTCGCCTTGATGACCGCTTGGAGCTTTTCAATCTCCGTCTCCTGCTGGTCGAACTTCTCCAGGTACCGCTTGTACGCGGCCGACGTCGGCGGCACCTTCTCCAGGTTCGCCCGGATGCGGGTCTGGTCGTCGGTGATGCCCTTGAGCTGCTCTTGCGCCTGGCCCAGCTCCCGTTGCGTGTCGGCCAGCTTCACCTTCAGGCCCAGCAACTTCTCCAGCGCCGCCTTCAGGGCCGGGCTGGGCACCTTGCTCTGCAGGAACACGCGGACCGACGTGCCGTCCGTCCCGGATAGGCGAATGTGGTCGGTCCGTCGCTGTTCCTCAACCACGTCCAGCTTGTACGGCTGCCCGGCCGGCACCGTGACCTGGAACCGGTACACGTCCCGGCTCCGCTCGGCCGGCTTCTCCGGCGTGACCAGCCGCCAGTCCTCGCGGACCGGGTGCTCCACGAGTAGCGTCCGATCCTGGCCGGAGCGGTTCTTGATGAGGTAGCTGCGGGTCTGGCGGAGCTTGTGCGTGGCGTGCATCACACCCTTCACCACCTTGACCGCGTCGAGCCGGTCGGTGTCATCGTGGCCTTCGACCTTGACTTCGGTGCCGGTGTCCAGGGCGTACGACAGCAGCCGCTCCTCGCCGGGCTGCAGATCCTGCACCCGCGAGTCGCCGGCGTAGGCCGTCCCGTCATACACCGTGATCGGCCCTTGCATGAGCGGCTGGGCCGCGGTGTTCCGGAACCGCAGGCCCAGGAGCGGGAACTTGGCGTGGACCGATTCGTTGAAGATGCTCACCTTGGTCGCGTCCACGGCCTGGTGGACGATCGGCAGCATGGCCGACTTCTGCCGCGGCAGCGTCACCTTCTCGTCGATGACGTAGTGGCAGACGTCGCCGATGTCCTCCGCCGACGCCACCGACGCCACGCTCTGCGACGCGTCGAGCATGGCCAGGGCGGTGCCGACCTTCTTGGCCTTCTCCTTGTTGTCCCGCAGCTCCTGCTTACGCTGCTGGAGCTGCTCGAAGGTCAGGCGGTTGTTGGCGAAGTTGTCGTTGTTAGGGGTCAGGCCGCTAATGAAGTTCCGCGGCGAGAAGTCGTTGACCTGCCCGGCCGGCAGGAACTGCCCGTTGCCAGTGTTTCCGGCCTGGAAGCCCCACTGGCCGCCGGGGTTGCCGAGTTGGCCACCGAGCTGGTAGCGGTTGAACGGCATTCCGCCATTCATGATGATCACGCCGCCCTGCATCCCGAGGTTGGTCTGGTTATTGCCGCCGGCAAATCCCAGGGCCCCTGGGTTCTGACCGGCACCCAAGGGCGGCACCTGCCCTTGCTCCCCCGCCTGGGCCGGGTTCGTCATTGCCCCGCCGTAGGTCGGCGGCCGCAGCGACGCGAACCGCTCCGGCTCGACCATCGGCCGCGGCACGTACAGCGGCTGGTACAGGTCCATCTGGAAGCTGATCGGCCGGCCGCTCACCAGCGCCATCCGCACGTTCGTCCAGTCGTCGTCGGTCGTGTTCTCGACCAGGCCCCAGCCTTGCAGCATCGCCTTGCCGTCGGAGCCGAGGACGAGCCGGTACGTCGTCTTCCACATCGGGCTCTCCACCACGTACCCGACCCTGACCGGCCGCTTGCCCTCGCCCTTGAACGACAGGCTGACCGACTTTTTCTGGTGGTCCCGGCCGCCGGCGATCACCTCCAGTGCTCGGTGTAGCTCGGCATCGAGCGTCGGGTTCAGGAACCGCACCCGCAGCACGTCCGTGAGCTTGACGCTCCGCAGCCCCTCGGCACAGACGAGGTTGAGCACGTCCACGTCGATGGCCTGATCCTTGCCCTGCGGCTGCCGCTGCGACTCCATGCCCAGGATCGACCCGGTCAGCGTGCCCCCCTGCCCGCCCGACGACTGCTGGAGCGTCACCTCGACCTTCTCGCCGCGGGCCTGGTTGAGCAGTTGGCCGAGCGACGGGTTGGCCGTCAGGTCCAGGGCGAAGGTCTTGAGCGTCCGCTCGATCGGGTCCTGGCTGTCGTAGTTGATCGTCGCCACCTTGCCGCCGCCGGTGTCCTGCAGGACCAAGCTCTTGATCAGGTCGTTGACGTCCGTGGCCGGGAAGGTCAGGTCCACGCGGGCCGTGCCGTCGATTTCGCCTTCCCGCTGGAAATAGCCGACGCCGCTGGAGAACAGCACCACGTGCGACAGGGGCAGCGCGGCGGCCGGCGGGTTGGGCCCCGCGGGGCTTGGCGTGGTCGCGTTCCCCGCCGGCGACGGGCCGGCCCGGAGCAGCGTTAGGGCGGCCAGCAGGATGGCCCCGACGAGCGGGGCGGCGATCAGCGTGCGGCGCATGGAGGACCTCCGGAGAAAGGACGGCCGGGCCCGTGCGGCCGGCGGCCCCGAGCGAAGAGACACGGATGTGCACAGTCGGGACTGTACCGCATCGGCGGCGGGCGGACTACCGAAAGCGGCGATCCCGTTACAGCCGTGTGACGCGGCCACCGGCCAAACTTGCGGACGGAATTCCGATGGACGCTCGAAACGGCCGGGGATAAGCCGGACGGAGGTTGACCGAAACCACTGCGCCCGGAGTGCGCGCCGCCATGAGCGATCATGCCTCGCCGACCATCGCCGAACTGCTGTCGATGCCGCATGCGGTCGCGCTCGACGCTGGTTCATCCAACCGGGCGGCCGGCGACCGGCTCCGCGGCTTGGATGCGGCCCGGCTGTTCGCCCCGGTGCCGGTCCGCGACCCGGACATGGCCCGGGCGTGCCTGTCCGGGCTGTGGCTGCGGTTCGACTTCCTCGACGAGTCGCACCGGATCAGCCAGGAGCTGCCCTCGGCCGAGGGGTCGTTCTGGCACGCGATCATGCACCGCCGCGAGGGCGACTACGGCAACTCGAAATACTGGTGGCGGCGGGTCGGCAGGCACCCGGTCTTCGGACCGCTGGCGGAGCAGGCCGAGCAACTCGGCGTGACCCGCGGCGGCGACTGGGACCCGTTCGGGTTCGTCGACGAGGTCGAGGCGTGCATGACGCGGCAGCGTGGTGGCGAGGCGGCACTCCGGTCGGTCCAGGGGCGCGAATGGCAGTTGCTCTTCGACTACTGTTGCCGGCAAGCTACCGAAGCGTAGCCAATCACGGCCTCGCCGCCGCGTCGCCGGCTGGTTGCCGGCGCCGGGCCACGTCCCACAGGCGAATGCCCACGTCGGTTTCCTTCTTCGCGCCGTCGGTCGCGATCGCCCCGCCGTCGTCGGCACCGTCCGGGCCAACGGAGTAGATGACGATCCCGTCCGATCGGTGGGCCAGCCGCAACGGTTCGAGGTTTTGCGGGTCGCTGGGGACGGCAGTCAGATACGTCGGCACCAGTTCGGCGAGCGTCGCCGGCCAGCGGCCCGTGTCACGGCGGAACCGCTCGGCGGCCAGGGCCGCGACGGCACACCGGAATTGCGCCTCGTGGGTGCGAAGATCATCGACATACCGCGACAGGTAGTCCGCCATCACCTTCGCAGCGCCGGTCATCCCTGCGCGCAGCGCGGCCCATTCGGCGTCGTGCGCCGTCAGGCCGTCCGGGGATTCCTTCAGCCACTCGATGACGCGCGTGTGGTGCCGGACCAGCGCCACGGCCTTCGCCCGGCGGAGGTCCCGGCCGGTGAGCCGGTTCAACCACCGGTCGGCCGGGGGCCAGTGGGTCCACTGGCGCGGGTCCGCCAACAGCATGGACCAGGCCACCTCGTCGCGCGTCAGCCGGCCGTCGTCCAGGGCGCGGAGCGTGTCCTCCAGGCACGCCCGCTCGCCGCGGAACGCCGCCAGCAGGAGCGGCCGGCCGGCTTCGGCTTCCAGCAACCGGCGGGTCGCGTCCAGGGCGGCGGGCGACGGCTCCCCCTGGGCCAGCACCCGCTCGACGCCGCGAACGGCGTGGAAGCGGACGGCCGCGGCGAGAATGTTGTTGAGGAGAGTCGGACAGTCCGCCAGCGGCCGCGAGACGGACACGATGAGGCGAACGTCGTCCAGTGCCGCGTCGGCATCGCCCTGCTCGACCCTCAGAACCAGCCGCGGATAGAGCAAGCTCCGGGCGACGGTCAGGAAATCGTACCCGGCCGGCACGTTACCCTGGACGACCGGGCTACCGGGGAGCGTTATCCGCCCGGCCGGACAGTCCGCGATCCGGTCCGCCTCCGACAGCGCCGGAGCCGCGTCGGCCAGCAGCTTTTGAACGGCGGCCGTGACCTGTGCGGAAAGCCGGCGGCACGGAGGGGTTTTCTTGATTCCGACTTCAACATTCGCGATCTTCAGGCCGGTCGTGTTCGCAACCGCGGGCGTCAGCCGGGCCGCGGACGCCACGTACTCCGCGCTATTCCGCCCGTCCGGGACCGCCGGCAGCGCCGCCAGCAGCTCGTCCCACCGCCAGCCGGGATCGAGCCGGTCCGCCTCGGCGCAAGCGTCAGCCCACTCGCGGCGGGTTCGCTGGTCATCGTAGGCGGTAATTCCGACGAGCGTACCGTAGGCCGCCACAAGGATCACGCCGACGCGGAGCGCCCATCGCCGAGTCGGAATGACGGTGCCGAAGTTCATGGCGTTCCGCATACGTCGTACGAACGCCCTCATTGTGCCACCCGTCCATGAGAAAGCCGTGATTCCGATCGAGGCTAGAGGGCCCGACACGGCGAGAAATTGGCATTCGGCGTGCAACATTCGACTTGTGATGGCCGGCTGACGCGGGTAAGGCAGCCGGCGGTGAGCCGAAAACCGAATTCACCGAGGAGACGCCGATGCGAACCATGATCCTGTCGGCCGTCGCGGCGCTAGGCCTGGGCCTGGCCGCGGCGACCCCCGCGAACGCCCAGTACTGGTCGCAGTACTACTACTACCCCAACACGGCGTACGCTTACACGTACGGCTACCCGAGCTACAGCTACTACAACCCGGGCTACAGCAGCTTTTACCCCTATTACGGCTCCTACTACGGCGGTTACCCGTACACGTCGTATCGCTACTACAACCCGGGCTACGGCGGCGGGTACTACACCTACAACTACTACAACCCTTACACCAACCAGTACCGCTTTTGGCGCTGGCGGTGGTAGCCTGGGCCGACCACGGTTCGCGGCGCCACCCGCGCCGCGAACCCTCATTTCCCGCGCCGCCCTCCCTTCCCCGACATCCGACCGCGGTTTAAGGTAGGATCAAGTTGAGGCCCCGGTGCGGCCGGGGTTCTCGACTTGCACCGACTCCCGCGGCCGGAGGCATGATGTCCGACCCGTCGAGCCCGCCCCCGCCGAGCTTTCACGCCCCCAGCTTCGGCCCGCTGCCTCGGGCCGAGTTGCTCGCCCTATTGCGGGCCGACCAACGCCTTCGCTGGCGGCGCGGCGAGCGGATCGCCGTCGAGGCGTATCCGGAGCGCCTGCCGTTCCTCCGCGATGACATCGACGCCCTGCTCGATCTCGTCGTCGGCGAGATCGAGTTGCGGCAGGAGCGGGCCGAGCCGTTCACGCTCGAGGAATACCAGAAGCGGTTCCCGATCCTGGCGGGACCGCTCGTCTGGCGGCTGGCCCTGCACCGGGCCTCCGCCGGGTCGGTCCTGGCCGGCGGCACGAAGACACCGCCGACCGTACCGCCACCCCGACAACCGGTCGTCGAAGCTGCCGCGGAACCGACCGCCGCCGGTGACCCGGCCCCGTCGCCGGCCGCGGTGGCCGATCCGCCGGCGACGACGTGGGGCCGCGCATGGGGTTGGTGTCGACGCCACCCGACCCGCGCCGGCGTGTTGACGGGCGCGGCCGCAGCCCTGCTCGTCGGCACGTTCGCGGCGGATTTCTCCGGCCGGGCGAATTCGTCGGCACCGACGCGCGTCGAGGCCGCCGACGTCCAGGACGAGGTGAGGCAGGCCCGCGCCCGTGCGGAGCGAGCCGAGCGGGACGCAGCGGCCGCCAAGGCGCGGGCCGACGCGCAGGCCGCAGCCCGCGACGAAGCCCTTCGGCTAAAGGCGGCCGCCGAGGAGTCCGCGACCAGGGCCGCCGACCGCGGCGACCGCGAGCGGAAGGCGCTCGACGCCGCTCTGGCCGGCTTGATCGACGCCGGTGTTTTCGACCGACTGGATGCCAACCCGCTGCGGGATCGCCTCCTCGGGCTGGCGCAAGCGCACTACGAGGGTGTGCTCCGGGACCGGCCGAGTGACACGACCCAAGAGCGCGGCCGCGCATTCGTGCGATTGGCCGGCGTTACCGAAGCCCGCGGCGACGCGGCCGCAGCAATCGGTCAGCTACGGCAAGCGGTCGAGTTGCTCTCCGCGGACGAAGCAAACTGCCGCGCCGAGTTGGCCACCGCCTGCAGCCGCCTCGGCGACCTGCTTCGCCGCGCCGGCCAACTGGCGGACGCCGAGCCCGCGGGCCGCCGGGCGGTCGAGCTATGGGAGAGGGTCGCAGCCGCCGAGCCGGACGGTAGCGCCGGCCTCGAGTTGGCCGTCGCCCACGACCATCTGGCCGACGGCCTGGCCGCGGCCGGCAAGTCGGAGGAGTCGAGCGCGGCCCGCCGCCGGGCGTTGGACCTGTTCCGTCAATACGCCCGCCAGCACCCGGAGCAGCCGCGACCCGTCGAACACCTCGCCCGCAGCGCGAGCCTGCTCGGCGATGCGCTCTTGGAAGGTGAACCCGCCCGGGCGGCGGAGTGCTACGAGGAAGCCATATCCGGCTGGGACCGCGCCCGCCCGACGACGGCCGCCGGGCGGTCGCGGCTCGCCGACGTGCTGCGCAACCTGACCGTCGCGCGGGAACGGCTCGGTCAGTCGGACGCCGCCGACGCGGCCGCCGGCCGGGCCCTGGAGGTGCGCGAGCGCCTCGCGGCCGATCAGCCGGGCAACTCCGCGTTCGAACTCGCCTTGGCCACGGCCTACGTGACCCGCGGCGAGCGGCGGCGGGACCGTAACCGGGACGACGAGGCGGCCGACGATTTCCGCCGGGCCGCGCCGCTGTTGGCAGAATTGGCGAAGCGGTCGCCGCAGGACCAGGACCTGGTCATCCGGCTGGCCGTCAACGAGATGTGCCTGGCCCAGATCGACCTCCGCCGCCGCCGGGTCGGGACGGCGCGGGCTGGCTACCGGCAGGCGCTCGGCCGGCTCGACGAGCTGGACGGGCGGTCGCCGGGGTCGGCCGACGTGGCGGTGGACCGCGGCGTCTGCTGCGTCAACCTCGGGCAACTCGCCGCGATGGACGGCAAGGCGGGGGACGCGCGGGACTGGTACGACCGGGCCGAGCAGCTGCTCAAGCCGCTCGCCGACCATGCGCGGCTGAAGGACTACGTCGCGGCGGCCCTGGCCGATTGTAGCCGCGGCCGGGCGCAGGTCGCGGACCGGCCGAAGGCCCCGTGACCGTGCCGCCGTCACTCCGGGGACGGCGGGGCGATGCGGTGCGTGCCGCGGGCGGCCCCCTCCAGGATCAGGGTGCCCCACGCCGGCGAGCCGTTGAACACCTCTTCCAGCCGGTCGTCGCCCGTCCCGCCGGCCCGGACCAACGCCTCGTTGGGCACGTCCGGCCGGCCGGCCTCGCGGGCGGCCCACAGGGCGGCCACCACCTTCGCCTGCGCCGGGCTGAACCCGTACACCTGACCGTGCCACAGGACCGTCCGGAAGTCCTCCGCGGAGTGGACGGAGGATTCCTCGCGGGCCGGCGGCGAAGTCGCAGTCGGTTCATCGGCCGGCGGCGTCCCCAGCACCGGCAGCGTCAACGGCGGGGCGCCGTGCAGCTCAATGACAATTCGCCCGGGCCGGGCGTCCGGGCCGAACTGCTGCTCGACCCAGCGGCGGATCAGGTCGGCGATCTCGAACGCGGTCGGCTGCGGCATCGGCGTCACCGGCCCGGCGGGCCGTCCTCGGGTCGAGGGCGTCCGGCCGTGCCGACACGGCCGAATCGCCCGGCATAAGCTAGGATAGAACACAAACACCCACGTCCGCGACCGCCCCGGTGTCAGCCCGCGGAAGGACCGATGTCCCAGCCGACCACGCTCACCACCGCCGCAGGATACCCGCCCCACACCCACTATCATGCCACGGCCCGGCCGCACGACGGCGGCGGGGCGGCCACGCTCAAGTTCCGTTCCCCGGCCGGCGGCCCGAACCGGCGGACGGTGCTAGCCGTCCACGTCCTCCCGGTGGACCCGGCCGCCCCGCGGGCGGAGGTGCAGTTGTTCGACGCCGCCGGCCGCCGGTTGCCGGGCCGGCCGATCGGTAGCGGGGACGGCGCGCTGGTCGTCTTCCTGCCCGACGCGGCCCCGGAGCGGGACTACTTCCTCCGCGTCGCCGCCGACGGCGGTGAGTGCGACTACGCCGTCGAGATCGATTTCCGCGCCGCGGTCGCCAACCTGCGGACGCTGGCCGTCGGCACGCTCACCCCACTCGCCCCGACCCGGCACCAGACGCTGACGGCCCGGCGCGGGCAGTCGCTGGCCCTGCAACTGTCGGCCGCGACACCCGAGGCGTGGGTGCGGTGCGGCGCCCGGCTGACGATCTTCGACGCGAGCGGCGGACTGGTGACGCTGCTCATCGCCGAGTCCGGGCAGTCGAACGCCGCGACCACATTCCTGGCCGCGGGCGAGCACACGGTGCGGGTCGAGGGACTGTGGGCCGCCGGCACGGCCCGGCCGCCGGTCAGCTACCGGCTCGAAGGCGTGCCCCAGGGTGGCCCGGACGACGCGACCGCGGACGGCAACCCGGCCGTCACGCTCGCCGACCGCCCGGATGAGCACTACGCCGCCCTGCCGCTGGAGCCGGTCGGCGACGTCGGCTGGTAGCACGCTTCAGCCCATCGGCAGGTGGTCCCTGCCGGGCAGTTGCACCGGGGCCGGCGACCCCTTCCCGCCCTGGACCAGCCGGAACAGGTCGTCCGTGCCGACCGGCGTCGGCAGGGCGAACATCTCCCCATAGCTAAACCCGCACCGGCCGCCGTAGAAGACGTTCGTTCCGGTCAGGTAGTGTTGCACCCGGGCGAACCGGTCGGCGTCGAACTGCGACTCGTAGCACCGCACGGCCGCCAGCTTCTGCTCGAACGTATCGGTGATGTCCACGACGAACGTGCTGTGCCAGTGCCGCTGCTCGGCGTCGAACGGGAAGACGCTATAGACCAGGTGCGGCACGCGGTACGGCGGGATGTTGTCGAACCGGTCGTCCCACTTCGTCAGTTGCGAATAGAACCGGGACGCCTCGACCAACAGGTGCCCCTGGTGATGATCCGGCGACGCGGCCGGCGTCCGCCCGGCCATGGCGATGACGACGCTCGGCCGCAGCTTGCGGAATGCCGTCGCCACGGCGAACCGGTGCTCCGGCGCGTCCATCAGGACTCGATTGGGCAGCCCCAGGTTGACGCGGACCGGGACGCCCAGCGCCTGCCGGGCCGCCTCCGCCTCCTTCCGCCGCAGCTCCGGTGTACCGCGGGGCGTCGGCTCGCCCGAGGTCAGGTCCAACATGCCGACGCGGTAGCCGAGCTTGACCAGTTTGGCGAGCGTGCCGCCGCAGGTGATCTCCAGGTCGTCAGGGTGCGGCCCGACGGCCAGCACGTCCACTTTCTCCGTCGCGTCGGTCGCCATGTGACTGCCCCGTATAGCCCGCGGTCCGCCGCCGCAGTCCGTTGTAGGGACATCGCCCTACCACGGACTACGGCGACGGACCGCGGACCTTACAGCGGGATCGTCGCCAGCACGGTCTTGGCCGTCGCCAGCGCCTCGGCGGCCGCCTCCCGCGGCAGCGGCTCGACGCTGACGGCCGTCCGCCAGTGCTGTCGCAGGTCGTCCAGGGCCGTCGGCGGCACCTTCGCCAGCAACCCGTTGGCGTGGGCGGCGTCCCGGAGTTTGTTCCAGTCGTCGAACTGGCCGCGGACGTGCCGCGTCAGCAACGCCCGCCGCAGCCGGGCCTCCAGCGCCCGCCACACCTCGATCACGCTCAGGTCGTAGTGGGCATGGCAATACATCTCCTCCGCCCGCTTCAGCGCGCCCGACTCCGTCTCGGTCAGCGCGTCGAAGCGGTGATTGCGATCCTGCCGGTTCAGCCGGCGGCGGATCAGGAGCGCGACCAGCAGCCACGCCACGACCAGGCCGGCGGCGCCGGCCGGCGTCGCCCACGCCAGCTGCGGCAGGGCATACCGGTCGGCCAGCACCCGGCCCAGTTCGGTCAGGCCCCAGCCCAGGCCGAACGTCGGCAGGGTCAACACGGCGAGTGCGAACGCCGTATTGCCCAGCCGCTCGACGAGCGAGAACGGCCGGGCCCGGAGCATGTCCAGGGCGTAGCAGTGGACCGATACCGCCAGCAGGCCCGCCATGCCGGCCAGGGCGTGCAGCAGGCTGACGCGGACGTCCAGCACGTAAAACCCGACGTTCTGGACCTCGTCGATGAACGGCTTCAGGGCGAACAGCATGCCCAGCAGGGCGAGCGCGGCTTGCAGCTTGGTCTTGATGAAATCGGCCACGGCGGCGACCTCCGACGCGAACGGCCGCCCGGCCCGGAACCGGGCAACGGGGCGGCCCTGGAGGTAATTCGTCCGCCGGGCGTGCGGATTCCGGGGCCTCTGAACAGGCTATCATCAGGACGCGGGCCGCCGGCCGGCGAGCGGCACCTGCGGCCGGAGGAAAAACGGCACCTGCCGCGTCAATGCGTCGAACCGGAATGATTGGCCCGCCAGCGGCTCGCCGTCCAGGTTGAACGTCATGCCGTCCGGCGCCTCGACCTGAAGCCACGGCACGCGGTCGTAGCGGACGTGTTCCGACTCCGGCGGCGGCGTGCCCGTCATCAGGTCGCCGAGCAGGCCGAGGACCTGATCGAACGGCACCTCCGGGATCACCAGCACGTCGAGCAGGCCGTCGTCGAGCACGGCCCGGTCGCAGACGCGGAACCCGCCGCCGGCCTGGCGGGCGTTGCCGACCGCCAGCACGTACAGGTTCCCGGCCCAGCTCAGCCGGGGGCCACGGAGTCGGACCGGCTTGGCCTCGATCGACCCGAGCGACACCAGCCCGGTGAGCAGGTAGGCGACGCCGCCGAGCAGCTTCTTCATCCCCTCCGGGGTGGCCGTCGTCACCTCGGTGACGAACCCGCCGCTGGCGACGTTCAGGAAGTAGCGGTCGCCGACCCGGCCGAGGTCGATCGGCGTCGGCTCGGTCGTGGCAATGAGTTCCAGGGCGGCGAGCGGGTCGCCGAGCGGGATGCCG
>DASXAN010001374.1:0-2223 GCA_036406755.1 Gemmataceae bacterium | reverse complement strand
ACCGAGCCATTTGCGGGTCCGTGACCCAGGGCTCACGCCCTGGGCTAACCCTGTGCCGCCGCTTCGCGGCTCAGACCGGCGGCGGTGGCCTGCTACCGCCCGCTGCCGCCGCCGCGGCGGCCCTGCCGCCGCGGGCCGGGGGCCGGCTGGTTGTCGCCGGCCGGCGGTTGCTGCTGCGGCGCCCCGCGCGGCCCGCCCATCTGCGACGCCAGGTTCGACAGCTCCGCCAGCGCCCCGTCCAGCGTCGCCGCCTTCACCCGGGCCGACATCACCGCCATGCTCCCGTCAACGGTGAACTGCTGCGTCTCCGTCAGCTCCTGCAGCACCGCCTTCACCGCGGCCGGCACCGGGAGGACGGCCATCATCATCTTCGACGCCGTCGCCTGCTTCTGCGCCTCCGCCTGCAGGTCGGCGACGGCCTTCTGGGCCGCGGCCACGTCCGGCATCAACAGGGCCGTCTTCACCTCCACGTCCGCGCTGCCGAGCGTCACCCAGACGCCCACCGCCTTGGCCGACTGGAAACCCCCCCCGGCCCCGCCCATCATCCCCGCCATCCCCTGGAACTGCTGGCGGGTGGTCCCGTCCAGCACGGCGGCCACGTAGATCGTCCCCTTGGACGCCGCCGTCACCATCGTCCCCAGGTCCCCGGTCACGGCCGAGCCCTTGGACTTGAGGACCGGGGCCAGCTGGGCGTCCGGCAGGTCGGAGAAGACGAGCACGGTCTTGCTCGGGGCGGTCAGGACGGACGGACTCCCGCCCGCCTGCACCCGGTAGGCGGTCATGCCCCCGACCGACTGCTTGGTCGGGGTGCCGAGGTTGGCCGCCAGCTTGGCCACGTCCCACGAGGCGCCGCCCTTGACGGCGATCACCCCCTTCAGCTCCCCGCCCTCCGGCCGCAGGCCGGCCACGATCCGCTGGAACAGCTCCTTGTTCGACGCCTTGGTGTCCTGCTTGTACTTGGCCAGCCCGGCCAGCGCCGGGTTGTTGAGCAGCTGGTCGATCTTCGGCCCGAACGACGAGTTGAACACCGCCGCCCCGTCCACGCCGGCGACGACCGTGCTGTCGGCCGGGACGTACGCCATCGGGTCGTCGGGGCCGCCGCTGATCAGCCAGTACACCAGCCCGGCGACGCCGCCGAGGAAGGCCAGCCCGCCGCCCACCATCAGGGCGGCCACCAGCCCCTTGTTCGACCCCCGCTTCCGCTTCGCCCGGAACTGCCGCCGCGGCCGGTCGTCCTCGTCGTCGTCCACGACCTCGATGCCGGCGTTGACCGCCCCGCGGCCCGGGCCGCCCTTGCCGCCGCCCTTGCGGCGGGGCGGGGCGTCGTCATCGACCACTTCGACGTCGTCCACCACCTCCACGTCGTCGACCACTTCGACGTCGTCCACCACCTCGGCGTCGTAGACGACCTCGGCGTCCTGCGGCAGCTGGTCGCGGTGGTGCGGGTGGACGTGGACCGGGGCCCGCTTCGGGGCCGGGGCCGCCGCCGGCCGGGGCGGCTTCGGGGCGGCGAACAGCACCTGACACTTCGGGCATTCCAGCGGCGTGCCGGCCGGGATCGGCTTGGGCGACTTCAGGACCGTCCGACACTCGGGGCAGGTGACGCTGTACGCGGGCATGGGGGGTGTCCTCGGGGGCCGACTCACCCTACTACCCTATCCGCCGGTGGCCTCGGACGCAATCGCGTGCTAGGCTTCAACATCACCGTCAGGCGGGAGGATCGGACCATGAACGCGCGGCTGTTGGGCAAGTACTTCGGCACCGACCGGAAGTGGCGGGGGCCGTGCGTCGCCGTCCTGACGGCGGACGCGGCCATCCAGACGACCGGACAGGACGCCATCATGCAGGGCGGGGCCAAGGTGTACGCCCCGCGGTTGATCTCCGGCCGGGTGTCGGCCGACGCCGTCTGCCTGCTGGGCGAGGAGCAGGCCCTGCTGCTGGTGCAGGTGCTGCGGATCCGCCAGGCGACGGGCGAGGACCTGACGCAGCGGACGCTGCTGGTCGTGGACCTGGCCCACGTGGCGGCGATCGAGTTCCCAGACACCGACCCGCTGACGGCGTTCGGCGTCGCCCCGCCGCCGGCGCGGTGACGCTTCCTTCTCCCCTCTCCCGGGCGACCCGCAAGCGGGTACCCCGCGGGAGAGGGGCCGGGGGTGAGGGCAGCGCATCCCCCTCACCCCCCGCCCCCCTCTCCCATAAAGGGAGAGGGGGAGAGGACTCAAT
>DASXAN010001373.1:0-9953 GCA_036406755.1 Gemmataceae bacterium | reverse complement strand
CATGGGTGGCTTCCAGCAGGCCGTCGAGCACGACCCGGACCAGGTCGCCGCTAGTGGCGGCGCTGCCCATGCGGAGGGCCAGACGGTAGAGCAGGGACAGGTCCCGCTCCAGATGCCGCCCGGGACGGGGCTGGAGGATCGTGTCCTGGCCGTCGGCCGGGGCCGTCTGGAGCAGGCGGGTGTCGCCGAGCCGCTTGCGAATGGCGACGTCGTCACTCCCCTTCTTGCCGCGGCGGGGCAGGTCGGGCAGCTGCTGCATGTCCTCGACGTAGACCAGCCGGGTGCGGCCCAGATGGACCTCGTCCCGCGGCTCCAGCGGCCGCTC
This sequence comes from Gemmataceae bacterium, assembly GCA_036406755.1. Lineage (GTDB taxonomy): Bacteria > Planctomycetota > Planctomycetia > Gemmatales > Gemmataceae > DASXAN01. Next base: position 9,628 of record DASXAN010001373.1, on the reverse strand, counting down.
GACCGTGACCGCTTCGTTGTTCAGCCGGGTGCCGTTCAGGCTGCCCAGGTCTCGGACCACCCACGCCCCGTCGGACTGGTAAACTTCGGCATGTTCCCGGCTGCAGAGTTCGTCCTTGAGGACGATGCGGTTGGTGCCGGCCCGGCCGAGGGTGTACCGCGCCCCGGGCTGGAGCGGGTAGACCTCCCCGAACCCGTCGTCGCGGCGGACGACCAGATAGGCGGCGGCTGCTGGCATCAACGACCTTGATCGAAGTGGGGACGCAAATCGCCCTCATTTTAGCATAATCGGGTGCCGACCGACCAGCACCGGCCGGCCGATACCTCGGCATTGACCTGTGCTGAGCGCAATCCCGACTCCGGTGTTACGCCGATCCGTATCCGATGGGTCGGTCGCACCGCTCATCCGACCGCGCACCGTTCTCCGGGCCATGACGGTCCGCCCGGTCGGTCGGGGCTCGTCCGGCCGGCATTGAGGCGGGAGGCGAGTTTCGTTGCCGCCACACCGGGCCGGCCACCGAAACAACGATGGAGTCTGAATCCTCCGTCACCCGGAATGTCGCACGCCCCTGACGCCGTGAGGACCCGACCATGTCACACACCCGACCCCGCCGCGGGGCATTCACGCTGATCGAGCTGCTGGTGGTGATCGCTATCATCGCCATCCTCATGGGGCTGCTCCTGCCGGCCGTCCAGAAGATTCGCGAAGCGGCGGCGCGGACCAAATGCACCAACAACTTGAAGCAGATCGGCCTAGCCCTGCACAACTTCCACGACTCCTACGGCCAACTTCCGACCGGACTCGGCGCAAACGCCGACCGGCGGGCGATGCGGCCGTGGACGGTGGCCGACGACTACATCCGGGCGACGTCGCCGCCGAACCTGCGGATCCAGAGCTGGCTCGTGCACATCCTGCCCTACATCGAGCAGGATTCCTTGCAAAAGAGCTTGTCGCTCCAGCCGCGGGACGTGCCGGCCGAGCAGGCGTTCGGCGTCCCGGACAACGCCGACCCCAGCGCGACCCAGGTCGCCATGTACCAGTGCCCGTCCGACCCGCGGCTCGGGGTCATTTCCCAGAACCCCGGCTCGTACCGCAAGGCGGCGCTGACGTGGTACGCCGGCGTCGGCGGCGTCAACTCGGCCGACCCGAAGTGGCCGCTGTCCGACGGCACGCTGTTCTGGCGGTCCAAGCTCAACCTGACCGGCATTCAGGATGGCACGAGCAACACCATCGTCGCCGGCGAGCGGCCGCCCGGGGCGACCACCGCCCCGGACATCTTCAACGGCTGGTGGCAGGGCCTGGACACGATCGGCACCGACCCGTGGCGGTACGGCACCCCGGCGTGGGAGTTCGACTTCATCCAGTACGTCCGCAACACCGTGGCCTCGCCGGCCTCGACCAGCACCCTGACCAACAAGCCGTGCACGTTCCCGGCCCTGTACGCCCGCGGTCGGGTGGATGACTCGTGCGACTACAACCACTTCTGGAGCCTGCACCCGAACGGGGCCAACTTCCTGTTCGGCGATGGGTCGGTGCGGTTCCTGCCGTACACAGCCCAGGCGATCCTGCCGGCCCTGGCGACCCGGTCGGGTGGCGAGGTCGTGGACACGACGCAGTACTAACGGCCGCGGGAGGTGAGCCGTGGACGCCTTAGAGCCGAAGACGATCTATCGCGTGGTCGGCGGCGCGGCCGTCGTCGGCGTGGCCATCATCGCCCTGGCGGCGATGACGGGCGGCCGGTCGGCGACCGTGACCGGGCGGGTCACGCTCCAGGGCCGGCCGGTCATCTGCGGGTCGATCGTCTTGGTCGCCACGGACGGGCGGTCCGCGGCCGGCCGGATCGAGCCGGACGGCAGCTTCACCGTGGCAAACGCCCCGACGGGGGATGTGACCGTGACCGTCGCCAGTCCCGACCCGCTGGTTCAGCACTACGCCTCACAGATCAAGACGACGCGGGAGCGGGTGCCCGTGACCCAGTGGGCGGCGATGCCGGTCGACCGGAAGCAGTGGTTCGTGCTGCCGAAAAAGTACGAGGATTCACGGACGTCCGACCTGAAACTGACCATCAAGGGCGGCCGCAACGAGTGCGACGTGACACTGCAGCCGTGACCGCTAGTACCGCACCCAGCCGAGGTATTCCAGCAGCTGATACAGCCACGGGTGCCGCCACGGGTTAACGGCCGGGAACGCGGCGGAGAACACCGACACCGCGAGCAGCACATATCCCACTACCCGCCCGCCGCGCCGCGGCGCGAGCCAATCGGCGGCCGGCAGCAGGGCCAACAACCAGAGCGGCGTCAGCCAGAAGAACCACCGCGGCCCGCTCGTCCAGCCGCCGTAGTTGGCCGTGCCGACCAGCCACGCGAAGAACACGATCACGACCGCCGACACGGCCAGCGTCAGCATCATGACCTGGCGCCATCGACGGCCGCGGCCGGTCCGCGCCACCGACCCGACCATGCCGGCCACCGCCAGGAGCCACACCGGCGTCAGGCTGAAGACGCCGTGGTGGCCGAGCAGCAGGTGGAAGGCGTACACGTCCCGCGGCTCCTTGTACTGCGCGGAATCGATCCCGCGAGCGTCCGGCCCTTGCTTCTCCCAATGGCTGCCCGGGTATCGATACCACGGGCTGTCGAGTTTCTCATACGCCGGCTTCCAGTCACCGATGGCGGCGTAGTTCAAGGCCACTAGTGCGACGAGCGGGATGACAGCCGCGGGCAGGAACGCCCCGAGCGTCCGCCACGGGACGACGAACAGTAGCCCGATGCCGAGGCCGGCGGTGAGCGCCAGTGCCGGCAACTCGAACGCCGCCGTCAGCCCGGCGAACAGGCCGCTGACCAGCAGTGTGCTGACCGACAGACGCTCGTCGATCAGGAGCGGGTACACGGTGGCGAGCGCCGTGTACGCGGCCAACGTGTGGTTGTTCAGCGTCGTGACGAAGGTCGTGACGAACGTGCCGAAACAGGCTACGGCGAAGGTGAATAGCCTGCCCCATTCGGTCGTGCCGTACCGCTCCAGCAGCCGCGACAGCAGCACGAGATACCCCGCCAGCGGCAGGACGTTGACTGTCAGCAGGGTCGTGATGACGACCTTGCGGGTGTCGTCCTTGAGCGTCCAGCCCGTGAGCTTTTGCAGCACCCAGTACTCGCCGGCCAGCAGCCCCGGCAGAAGCGGCGGCTTGCTCGAATAGTACAAGTGCGTCTCGGGGTCGAGGACCTTGTCCACGGAGCCCCAGCCGGGCTCGAAGATGATGCCGCCGTCGCGGTAGCTACCGTCGGGCTGGTCATCCCGCCGGCCGATGGCGAACGTGCCTTCGTCCACCAGCGCCCGGATCGTCGCCCACCGCGACTTGTCGTTGGACGAGAACATTGGCATGGCCGGAGGCCGGATCTTCGGCCAGATGCGGGTGGGTGCGTCCGGGGACGTGTCGCTCTCGTCGCGGAACAGGCTCGGCTCGTACACCAGCTCGACGCCGACGACGCGGGCCGCGGCGGCGGCCACGGTCACGACGGTCAGCAGCGTGTACACGGTCCGGCGGAGGCGGGCGGTCGGGTCGGTCACGTCCATCGCGTCACCCCGGCGGGTCGCCGACGCGGTCGGCGACGCTGTAGCGGTCCTCGTCCCGGAGGTTGTACGCGGTCAGCATCTCCGCTAACAGGCCGATCGACAGAAGTTGCGCACCGAGCAGCAGGGCCGCGGCCGAGTAGACCAGGAGCGGCCGCTGGTGCAGCGGCTCGAACCAGTCCGGGTGCGACGTGCGGATGAGCCAGGTCAGCAGCAGGTAGGCGAGCCCGAGGGCACCGATGCCGAAGCTGACCAGGCCGAGGCTGCCGAGGACGTGCTGCGGCCGGTGGCGGAAGTCGGTCAGGAACTTGACGGTCATCAGGTCGAGGAAGCCTTTGACGAACCGCCGGACGCCGTACTTGGACCGGCCGTAGGGCCGCGGGCGGTGATGGACCGGCACCTCGCCGACGCGGAACCCGCGGGCGTCGGCCAGGACCGGGATGAATCGGTGCAGCTCGCCATACAGCCGCACCTCGCGCAGCACCTCGGCCCGGTAGCACTTCATGCCGCAGTTGTGGTCGTGGAGCTTCACGCCGGTCAGTGCCCCGACCATCCAGTTGAACACCCGGCTCGGCCAGACCTTGTGCCAGGGGTCGTGTCGCTTCTGCTTCCAGCCGCTGACCACGTCCAACCCGGACTTGATCTTGTCGAGGAACCGGGGAATCTCGGCCGGGTCGTCCTGCAGGTCGGCGTCCAGCGTCATGACCAGCTCGCCACGGGCGGCCTTGAATCCGGCCGTCAGCGCCGCCGCCTTGCCGAAGTTGGTCCGCAGGCGGATCCCTCGCACCCGCCCATCCTGCCGGCCCAACCCCGCTATGGTATCCCAGCTGCCGTCCGTACTGCCGTCGTCGACGAAGATCATCTCGACCTCGACGTGCGACCGCTCGGCCGCCGCCGCGATCTCCGCGTGCAGTTCGGCCAGACTCGGGTTCTCGTTGAGGAGCGGGATTACGATGGAGAGCATGGTTGCCCTTCCGGGCGGGCTGGCCGCGCGTACGCCACGGCTGCCGCCAGCAGATCGGCCGCCGTCCACACCAGCCGCAGGACGACGACGGCGAGCGCCGCTAGCCCGGCCGCCACTTGGCCCTCCGGGTGCGTCGCACGGAGTTCGGCCGCGAGTAACTGCTGAAAGATCGCCTCCCGCACGCCCAGACCGCCGGGGGCCGGCAGCGCGAGAAACCCGGCGACATAGCTCAGGGCATTGAACGCCAGGCAGCGGGCGGCGAATCCCGGCGACGGGGCCGGCGCGTCCGGGATGAGCGCTTGTACGAGTGCCAACACGCTCATCCCCAGCCACGCCCAGCCGACCGCCGTGATCGCTAGCCCCTCCGGCAAGGCCGTCCAACGGACGCGAGGCAACGGGTCGGCCGGGTCCACGAACGGCCGGGCGACCCGGGCGATGACCGCGTTGAACACGCCCGGCAGGAGCGGCAACCCGGCGAGCGCGAGCAGCCCCAGCGCCTGTGCCCCGAGCGACTCCTGCCCCGCCAACAGCCACGGGATCACGCCGGCCGCGATCAAGGCCCCGGCGGCCATCGTCGTCAAGGTCTCATAGGCGGCGGTCAAAGCCGCAGTGCCGGGCCGGACGCAGGGCAACAGCGTCGCCCGCATGACGATGGCCCACGCCTTGCCGGGGACGTACTTGCCCAGGTGGGAGACGTAGTAGGCCCGAAACGCGGCCCCGACCGGGGTCCGCAGCCCGACGCGGTGGAGCAGCCGCAGCCAGAATGCCCCCCAGCACGCCAGCCCGGCGAGATAACAGCCGACGCACGCCGCCAGCCAGCCGGGCCGCAGCCGCCACGGTCTGTTCCACAGTTCCGGTTGGGCGAGCAGGCGGGCGAACTGCCAGCCGACGCCACCGACGATGGCGACGGCGAGTGCGACCCGTAGCCACCGCCACCACGTTCGCCGCCGGTCACGCATCGCGCGCATTGTACGGTCGGCATGTGATGCTGTCCGGGCGGCGAATGTTCCCATAACTCAACCTATGGACCGCTCCGCCCGCGGCGGAGCGTCATGCGATGAAGGACCGACCATGAGCGAGCCGACTCCCAACCCACCACCGCCCGAAACGCCCGGCGCCCCGCTGCCCGCCGGGTCCGTCCCCGGTGCGACGCCCGGGGCCGCGGCGGTGCCGCCGGTGCCCCCGGCCGCCCCGCCAGCCCTGGGCTGGACGTCCCCGACCGGCAAAGACCCACTCGGGCCGGTGCTGCCCGCCCCGCCACCTGGACCGAACCCCGGAGTCGAGGCGGCGCTGACGCGCCCCGGTCGCACCGGCCGGCCGCCGCTGGCGGACCGCGTCGCCGCCCGGCGGGAGGCGTACAAGCCCGGCAAGCCGCCGGCACTGGACAAGGAAGAAATCACCCCCGACCCGCCGCGACTCCGCGACCTCGATGCCGAAATCGAGGCCGAACTCGAAGCAGCAATGGCCGGCATCGACCAGAATACCCTCCTCGGAGGCGGCGAACCGGGCAAGGAGACGCGACAGCCGCGGCGGGGCGACGCCACCCAGCGGCAAAAGGGCACGATCATGCGCGTCCATCAGGGGGACGTGTTCGTCGAGATGCCCGGCGGCCGGTCGCAGGGCCTCCTGCCCACGACGCAGTTCCCCGAAGGGCCACCCAAGGTCGGCGACCCGGTCGAATTCCACATCGAACGCTATGACCCGGCCAACGGCCTGTTCATCCTGACCCGCGAGGGCCAGGCCGTCGCCGCCGACTGGTCCACCGTCCAGATCGGCCAGACGGTCGAGGCCCGCGTCACCGACGTGAACAAGGGCGGGCTGAGCGTGGACGTCAACGGCATCCGCGGGTTCCTGCCGATCAGCCAGATCGACCTGTACCGGGTCGAGCAGCCGGAGCAGTTCGTCAACCAGAAGTTGCTCTGCCTCGTCGCCGAGGTCAACCCGGAGGAGCGGAATCTGGTCGTCAGCCGGCGGGCGCTCTTGGAGCGGGAGCGACAGGAGAAGGCCGACCAGCTCTGGGCACAGGTGGCCGAGGGTCAGGTCCGCAAGGGCGTCGTCCGCAACGTCAAGCCGTTCGGGGCGTTCGTGGACATCGGCGGCATCGACGGACTGGTCCCGGTCGGCGAAATGGCGTGGAAGCGAATTCAGGACCCCAGCGAGGTCGTCTCGGTCGGCCAGGCGGTCGAGGTGGCGGTCATCCGGGTGGACCGCGAGGCGCGGAAGCTGACGCTGAGCCTGCGAGATCTGGTGGCCAGCCCCTGGGACCGGGCGGCGGCCAATTACCCCCCCCGGTCGCTGGCCAAGGGCAAGGTGACGCGGACGGAACAATTCGGGGCGTTCGTGGAGCTGGAGCCGGGGATCGAGGGGTTGATCCACGTCTCCGAGCTGGCGCCGAACCGCGTGTTCAACGTCCTGAACGTGGTGAAGCCGGGGCAGGACGTCGAGGTGATGGTCCTGAATGTGGACACGGAGAAGAAGCGGATCAGCCTGTCGCTGAAGCAGGCCCAGCAGGCGAAGGCCCCGCCGCCGGCCGCGAAGCAGGCGGAGGCCGAACCCGAGGAGGAAGAAACGCCGCCGCCGAAGCCGCGGAAGCACACGACGCCGCTGCGGGGCGGGACCGGGCCGGGCGGGCCGCTGTTCCCGAATCTGCCGAGCCAGGGTGGCGGTTAGCCGCGACGCGGAGTCTTCGGAGCGGAGCGCTCCGCTCCGCGGACTCCGCGTCGCGGCTAACCGGCATCATTCGACCCGGCAGAAGATCGCCTTGAGATACCGCCCCTCCGGCACGTGTACCAAGAACGGGTGGTCCCCGCCCGCGCCGCTGACACGCAGCACCTGCAACACGCGCCCCGCCTGGTACGCCGCCCGCCGCACCGACTCCAGGAAATCTGCCTCCGCCACCAGCCCGGTACACGAGCACGTCAGGAGAATCCCTCCCGGCGCTACTGCCTGCAGCGCCAGGCGGTTCATGTCGAAGTACCGCTTCAGGGCGTAGTGGATCTCCTCCCGGTCCCGCGTCTGCTTGGCCGGGTCGAGCACGACGACGTCGAACCGCTGCCCGTTCGCCGTCACCTCCCGCAGCCACGGGAACAGGTCGGCCTGGACGAACCGCACTTGCGCCCGATTCAGGTTGGCGTTCTGCTTTGCCAGTCCGAGCGCCTGCTCGTCCAGGTCCACGCCGACGGCCTCGGCCGCTCCGCCGAGCGCCTTGGCATATACGGCGAACCCGCCGGAGTTGCAGCATAGATCCAATACCCGCCGGTCGCGGCAGAACGTGGCCAGGTACCGGCGGTTGTCCCGCTGGTCGAGGAAGAACCCGGTCTTGTGCTTGGACCCGGGGGCGACCCGGAAGCGGACGCCGTGCTCGGTGATGACGGCCGGCGGCGGCGGCTCCGGCGCCCGGCAGTCGAACGACTCCTGCTTCTGGACGTGCTCCTCGGCGAACCAGTACACCCGGCCGCCGGGGTAATGCTGCTCCAACGCCGCCACGACCGCCTCGCGGGCGCGGTACATGCCGGCGGCGAAGAACTCCAGCACGAGCGTGTCGCCGAAGCGGTCCACGACCAGCCCACTCAGCCCGTCCCCCTCGGAATTGACGAGCCGGTACGCATCGGTGACGGCGTCCAGCTGAAGCCACTCCCGCCGCAGTTCGACCGCCCGCCCGATGCGGCGAGCGAAGAAGTCGGCGTCCACGGCCTCGGCCTGGTCGGCCGTCAGGATGCGGAGGGTGATGCGAGAATGGCCGTTGTAGAACCCACGGCCAACCCACGCCCCGTCCCGGTCGATCACGTCCACGACCGACCCCGGCGGGATGCGGGTCGCGGGCTTTTCGACCATCTTCTGGAACACCCACGGGTGGGACGACCGCCGCTGAATCTTGAGCCGGATGGCGGGAAGGGGGCCGGTCATGCAACTCCTGACAAGGAGGGGGCGCGAGTCATCTTACGGGTCAGACGGGCGCCTGAGAATTCGCCGCGCGAATTGGATGGTATTCGCTTGATTTACCAGCGGCCCGGCAGTATTCTGACGAACGACTGGCAAAGACTCCGCTCGTCCGCGATGGTGCCCATCTTCATGCGAGGTTACGCTTTCGTTCACATACCGGGGCTCCTCACATGTTCCGCTCTCCCAGGCGCTCGGGGTTCACGCTGATCGAGCTGCTGGTGGTGATCGCGATCATCGCCATCCTGATCGGCCTGCTCCTCCCGGCCGTCCAGAAGGTCCGCGAGGCCGCCGCCCGCGCGAAGTGCCAGAACAACCTCAAGCAGATCGCCCTGGCCTGCCACAACGCCAACGACGCCCATGGCCGGTTGCCCCCGGCCGCCGGCACTTACGGCGGGGCCCAATACGCCCCGCTGTTCTTCCACATCTTGCCATTCATCGAACAGCAAGCCCTCTGGCAGACCGCATCCAAGTGGGATAGCTCGAATGGATCGCCCAGCCCGACTACACCCAACCAAGCGACCATTATTAGCCTCGGAACGATCTGGCCGCTCTGGGCCACGCCAAACGGCCCGATCTTCACTCGGATGACTCGGGTGGCCATGTACCAGTGCCCGACCGACCCGACCATCGGGTATGCCAAGAGCCGGGGCGCGGGGAACGCGGGTGACTGGGGTGACGGAGACGCCTCCTACGCCGGGAACTTCCTGGCCTTCGGCCAATGGAAGTGGACAAATGCCGGCTTCCAGTTCCAGCCAACCAGCGATTTGAATGCCTGGGACCGCAAGGCCACCGTCGGGGCCTCGTTCCCGGACGGGACCTCGAACACGATCCTCTTCGCCGAGAAGTACTCCTGGTGCAAAAATGTCGCTGGCATAAACCACGCCGGGTGCTGGTGGATGCGCGGCGTGTGGCGCCTCAACAACACCAACCCCGGTAGTGACGATAGTTTCCCCGGCGACAGGTTGTCCTGCATCTTCGCCGGCGGCATCGGCAATGACTTCACCTATCTGTCCGGGTTGGCGTCGATGTTCCAGGTCCAGCCGGCGAACCCAACCGACGATGTGAACGGCAAGTGCGACGTCCGGCTGGCGTCGACGTCGCACAACGCCATGCAGGCGGCGTTGGCGGACGGCAGCGTCCGGTCCATCGCCCCGACCC
>DASXAN010001372.1:0-3398 GCA_036406755.1 Gemmataceae bacterium | reverse complement strand
GCTCGCCGAGCCAAGGCGGGGGGCGGTCATCGCCGCGGAGCCGCTGCCCGACCACCGGCGGCTCTACCTGGACTTCGAGGGGCAGGTCGGCGGCGACCGAGGCCGCGTGGTCCGCTGGGATGCGGGGACGTTCGCATGGGACCGCGATGCGGAAAACGAACTGCATGTGCGGATGGAAGGTAACCGCCTCGTCGGCACGGTGACACTACGGCGGGCGGACGGCGGGTGGACCTGGGAGTGGCGCTAGCGGGCCGGCAGTGCGGCCGGCAGGTCCGGGGGCGGCGGGGACGGCGGCAGGGCTGCGGCCGGCGGGGCGGTCGGCTCGGCGGTCGGGCGGCTGGCGATGACGAACCGGCCTGGGTGCACCTCCAGCCGGCGGAGTTGGAACGTCGGCCGGGACTGGTTGGCCTGGAGCTTCAGCAGCGCGATCGGGTGGCCGCCGTGGCGGAACCAGGTGACGTCGATGTTCTCCCGGCGGGCCGCCTCGGTCAGGAAGTCGATCAGGGACCGGGTCCCGAGCGGCAAGGCGCCGGCCCGGAAGTCACACAGCTCCAGGGCGATCACGTTCGCCTGGTGGGCGACGAGCCAGACGCGGAACTCGACCGAGACGACGCAGCTCCACCGGCCTTCGCCGTACCGGAAGCCGACGCGGATCAGGTCCTCCTCGAAGGCGACGCGGACGTCCTTGATCTCGTCGGGGATTTCTACGATCCGGGCGGACAGCTCCCCGTCTTCGTCCTGGGACTGGAAGTAGCCGTTGAACTGGTCCTGGGTGAACTCCTGGTCCCAGGACCGCGTCCCGCCCATCATGTTGAACAGTTCGGACGACCGGCTCAGGAAGTCGCGGCAGTGGCACCGCCGCGGCTCGCCCGGCGGCAGGGCCGATCGTTCGTAGAAGGCGGGGACGTGTCGGGCGAACAGCGCCAGGGCGGTGCCGGTGGTGGCGAACAGGGCGACGAGGATGGCGACCACGCCCAGGAACGCACGGCGGCGCATCGAACGGCCCCCCGACGGAGGATCCTCCCGGCCGGCGGCCGAGAGGCGACGAATCTTACGCTGTCCCCGCGGGTCCGTCAACCGCAACCGGTTTCGGCTGGCGCCCGGGGTCACTTGTTGCGGCGAGCGGCCGGCTCCGGAATTGGGAGCGTGTCGGCGGCGTAACTTAGTGGTTCGAGCAGCGGCTTCATAGAACAACCGGACTCGTCAGACCCCTGGGTTTCCTGGGATCTTTGCATTTCTGGAGTCTTCACTTGCTCCTCCTGACACCTGCCCGCGGGTGTCAACGCGTGTCAGGCCACCGGTTGCCAATGATCGACGAAACGTTCCCCCGCCTGAGCGAGATCGCCGAATACCACACCGGGCGGATCGAGTTGTTGCGCCAGTCGGTCGTCACATGCATCCTCGGCGGCTCCCTTATCTTCTTCGGCGTGCTCGGGTTCCACGACCCGCTAGCGGCGGTGCTGTTCGGCGGGGTCGGGCTCGTTTTCGTCGTTACCGGGTGGCTGAGCTACCGGCACGTCATCCCGGGACTGCTGTTAGCGGAGGCCCTCCTGCTGGGCCTGATCGGTGCCGCCTTCGTCGGGGCCGCCGTGCTGTTCTGGGCCGCGTTCCGAGTCGAACGGGGATGGATGGTTGAGTTCTTCGTCGTCGGCGGCGTCATGGTCGGCTGGGCCGCGTTCGGTTTGGCGCGGGCCCGCAGGGCGGTCGCATTGCTGGCGGCCCGGCCGGACGCCGCGGAGTCGGCCTGGCTGGAAGCGATCGTGGACGAGGTCTGGGCCGGGGATCCGTCGGAGGGCGCCGACGCGGTTGCGTTCACTACCCACGAGTTCGGCAACAACGTCTACGTTTGGCAGGGCAGGTTCTTCGGCGATACGGCCGTGTTCGTGAAGCGACCCGGCGATGGGCTACTCGTGGCCCGGCGGCTCGATGTTCACGTTTCCGACCGCGGGCGGCTGTGGCTCGGGCGGGAGCACCGGGCACGGCTCCGCATTGGCCGTCGTCAACTGAACGCGACCATCGTCCCGGAGTCCCTTACCAATCTCTGGGCGTGGCGTGAGGCCGCGAGCTGATTCGACCCATTAGCCGCCGGTCGGGCCAGTTCACTGCTGCGTCGGGCCGCGTTGTTTCGGCTTGGTTGGCTTCGTCATTCCGGCGTCCTTGCGGCGGAGGATGTGTTACTGTCGGTCTGGTCGCGGAGGTAGCCATGGAAGACTTCCCGGTCCTGCTCGTGCAACTCGCGATCGAGGTGGTGTTCGACCTGCCCTCTACCTGCCCTTCCACGTGCCGCTCAGTCGGAACGCCAAGTCCGGGGGGGCGGGAGGGGTGCGGCTGGCTCGCGTTGTACGTCGTGTTGGGCGGGGCGGCGGGCGGCCTTTCGCTGCTGTTCCGGCCGGGGCTGATGCTGCCCTCACCGGCCCTGCGGATGGCCAACCTCGCAGTCGCGCCGGTCGCGGCCGGGGCCGTGTCGTGGGGCTTGGCGGCATGGCGGCGGTCTCGGGGCGCAACCGTGGACCCGACGACACACCTCTGGACGGCAGTGGCTTTCGTCCTGGCGTTCGGTACCGTTCGACTCGGGTACGGGATACGCTGACGCCGTGGCCCCGCGGCCTGCTCAATTGGCGGAATCCCGTTCGCTACAGAACGGTGGCCTGTCGCCTGCGCTTGTGTCCTTCCCATTCGCCGGGGCGCACAGCGCCGCGGGCGCGGCGCTCGTGCGGCGCAGTGACCAAGGCGCCTCGAAGATCTTGCGAACTCGGGGAGTCATCGTCGGCCGATCGGCGCGAGCTGTCATGGCAGTCCTCCTTGTGACGGACCGTCGGTTCGGTTGAACCGCGGCCGCCTCAGCCGGCGGGATTTGAGCCGGCCCCTGGGCATGCGGTCGCGGCGGCTTATGCGCCTGGCCGGCGCCTGGCAGAATCTGAACCGGAACCCTTGGGAAGGGGCGGAGACGCGGTGCGGGATCGGGCGAATGAGGGGGGCACGTCGGCCGTTACCGGTCACACGCCGGGAAGACTCGGCGTCACGGCGGTCCGGGGACAGGCCTGGGCGGAGGAGCGGCTAGCAGCGCTGGCGCGCCAGCTCCAGCATGGCCGGGCGGCGACGTGGTGCGTGACCGGTCAACAGGCGGCGGAGGTGGTGGCATCCATGTGGCAAACGCCTGGCGCTTGTCCCCGGCGTGCGGTGCGAGTATTGTGTGTTGCGCCTTCACGGCCATCACTCGGAAAGGACAACCCATGTCCGACATGCACCGCCGGGACTTCCTGACGGCTGCCGGGGCGGTTGTGGCCGCCACGACCGCGTCTCAGGCCGGGGCCGGCCCGGCCACGGCGGGGCCGCCCGAGTCCGGCGACCGCCCGCCGGAACCGGTCCGCGGCTCCGAGGGGGCACCGATCATCGGC
>DASXAN010001371.1:0-4946 GCA_036406755.1 Gemmataceae bacterium | reverse complement strand
ATGGTCGGCCGGGCCTTGGCATCGGCGTACTCGATGAAGTGCTTCCGCAGCAACTTCGTCTGCGCCTCACTCCGCTTGGCCCCGGCCTTGGCCGCGTCCTGCACCGGCTTGGGCAAGCCGGCACCGCCGACCGCCCGCATCCGCGCCAGCCAGGCACCGAACGAGGCGAACGACTGGTCGCCCTGCGGCGTGCGAGTGACGATGCCGGCCCGGTCCCAATAGGCGGTGCCGCCGAACTGCGTGAAGGCCCACCCGGTCAGCTCCGTCCCGACCTTGATCTTCAAGTCCTTGATGGGGACTTCCAGCCGGACCCATTCGCCGGGCTTGGGGAGCGGCCCCCGCGGCAGCCGCTGGGCTGTGCCGTCGGAGCCAAAGTTGATGAGGTTCTCGCCCCAATAGGCCCGGTGGTTCCAGTCGCCGGAGTTCCACTGGAGCATGACCTCCTTCGGCGGGTCGGCCGGGTCGAGGTACACGTAGGCGAAGAGCGCGTCGTTGGCGCCGGCGACCAGGCCGGGGCGTGCCTCCGTGAAGTAATGCTGGCTCAGCCCCTCGGCGTGTCGCCGCATGGCCCGCCGACCACTGAGGACCGGGCCGTCCGGCGCGGCGACCCATTGCCACGCCTCCGCCGACGGCTTCGCGTTCGGCGGCAGGTTGTCGTCGATCCACACGTAGTCGGCCCGCGCGGCCGGCGCGGCCTTCTCGTCCGTCGGGGCGTCGTCGAGCTTGACGGCCGCCACGGCCGCGTCGATCTCCCGCCGCACGGCCGCGACCTGCTGCTTGAGCCGGTCCAGTTCGGCGAGCTGCTCCGGCGAGCCGACCTTGATGACCGGCGGGTACACGGACGCGTTCCCGTCGAGAGGCTTGTCCTGAAGGCTGTTGAAGTACGCGAACAGGCTGTAGTAGTCCTTCTGTGTCAGCGGGTCGTATTTGTGGTCGTGGCAGCGGGCGCAGCCGGCCGTGAGGCCGAGCATCACCGTGCCAAATGTGTCCACGCGATCGACCACGTTGCGGACATAGCACTCTTCCTCGATGGACCCGCCCTCACTCGTAGTCACGTGGGCGCGCACGAACCCGGTGGCCACGACCTGATCCAGCGTCGGGTTCGGCATCAGGTCGCCGGCGAGCTGCTCGGTGACGAACTGGTCGTAGGGCAGGTTGGCGTTGAACGCACTCACGACCCAGTCGCGGTACGGCCAGATCTCGCGGTAGTTGTCCAGGTGCAGGCCGTGCGTGTCGCCGTAGCGCGCGGCGTCGAGCCAATAGCGGGCCATGTGCTCGCCGTACCGCGGCGATTCGAGCAGGCGGTTGACCACCCGGGCGTAGGCCTGCGGCGCGTCGTCGGCGAGGAAGGCGTCGAGCTCGGCCGGCGTCGGCGGCAGCCCGGTCAGGTCCAACGTGACGCGGCGGAGGAGGGTGGCCTTGTCCGCCTCCGGCGACGGCCGCAAGCCCTCGCGGTCCAGGCGGGCGAGGATGAAGTCGTCGATCGGCGTCCGCGGCCAGGTGGTGTCGCTGACGGCCGGCAGCGGCGGTCGCCGCGGGGCAGTGAAAGCCCAGTGCTGCGTCCACCGAGCGCCGCTCTCGACCCAGCGCTTGAGCAGTTCGACCTCCGCCGGAGCGAGTGGCTTGCCCTTGCCCGGCGGCGGCATGACTTCGTCGGCGTCGGCCGCGGTGACGCGGCGGATGAGCTCGCTCTCGCCCAGCTTGCCCGGGGCGACGGCGTGACCGCCGTGCCGCAGCTCGCCAAACGCCCCCTCCTTGGTGTCCAGCCGCAGCTTGGCCTTCCGCTTGTTCTCATCGGGGCCGTGGCAGGTGAAACAGTGATCCGCCAGGATCGGCAGGATCTGGCGGTTGAAGTCGACGTCGGCCGGCGGTTTCGCCGGGGCGGCAGCCCGCGGTTCGCCGGCCGGCACGACGGCCCATGTCCCGAGGACAGCGGCGGCCAGCAGTACAGACGAAAGGCGACCGGAAGCGGACGGCATGGCGGGACCTCGGGAGGCCAGCAGGCGACCTCGGCGGGAAGCCGGTGGGAGGCGGGGCGGTCGCAGTCTATAGAGACAGTATCACCCGCTGGCCGTGCGTTTCAACCCTGGGGGGTCGATTCAATGGCCGTCCGTGCTCGCGCACCAGTAGTCCGGCAACCCGGGCTTGGTGTCACGGAGGATTCCGAGGATGGCGCGCCGGTCGGCGGCCGAGAGGTGGGCGAAGGCCGCACTCGTGTCCTTGCCGGAGAGCACGTCGAACAACCGCCGCAAGACGTAGTCGTGGACCGGGCCGGGCAGAGTGTCGAAGGACCGGGAGTAAATCAGGTAGCTGCACGGGTACTTGAACAGGCGGTGCTCCAGGTCGAATTCCCGCAGGGACCTGCCGCGGTGGTCGAACGGGCCGCGGGCGGCGAACTCGCGGGCGAACCCGGACGTGCCTTCGACCTTGTCGGTCAGCTTCGCCTCTCCGGAAAACAGCAGGTACTTCACCAGCGGCTCACCGGCGTTGCGGATGCGGCTGGCCGTGCTTTCCGAGCGGTAGTCCGCCGGGCGGCCGAGCGCCTTGTTCAGGTCCGCCTCCTCGTGTAGCGCCACGCGGGTCAGCAGGTTGGCCCGCGCCAGCCGGTTGTGGCCTTCGGTTTGGTGCTCCAGCGTCATCAGGGCGACGATGTCGCTGTGCGGCGTCGCATACAGGCCGACGGTGAAGCGGTCGCTCAGGTCGGTGACGTTGACGCCGGAAGTGTTCTCCTCCGCCTCGACCCGACCCTTGGCGGGGACGATCAGGTTGCCCAGATGGACCTGCTTGCCGCACGTGCCGGTGACGTACCACCCGCCCCACCGCTCCCGCAGCGGGCTGGTGTCGTCGGTGCGGTACGACCCGGCCGACAGGATCGGTTCCCCCTGCCGGTCGGCGAACACCGACCGGACCAGGTGGCCGGGGAACCCCTGGTTTTGCGACGAGCCGTGGCAGATCAGGCAGGACTCGGTCTGGCGGGTGATCCGCCGCTCAGTATCGGCGTGCTGGTCGAGGGTGTAAAAAGCGGTGCCGAGCTGCGGGTCGGCGGCCGACAGCTCGATCACGTCCCCGCGCAAGCAGAAGCCGACGTAGACGTCGTCGTTGAAGTAGACGGCCCGCGGCGTCTTCGGCCCGATCCGGTGCCGCTGGAGGCTGGTCTTCGAGAACACCAGGACCTGCGACGACTCCGGCACCGCCAGCTCCCGGAGGACGGAGCGGAGGTAGCCGTGGTCGTCGTCGCGGGCCAGGGTGGCCTGTCCGGATTCGAGCCGTCCGATGAGGCGGGAGATGGCATTGTCGGCGGGGGCCGAGGCGTAGCGGATCGGGTCGGCGTCCAGGTCGGCGGCCGGAGCGGGCCCGGCGAACCAAGCCAGGATCAGGAGCGGCAGGGCAACGATTCGGCGGGACATAACCGTCAATCCGGCGGCGGGGTCTAATTGGATGCCCATGTCCAATATACCGAATGCCTATCCGGTGGGAAGACAGAATCCACAAATCGGACCGGTGGCCGTACCGGGCCGACGGCAGAGTCTGTGACGGCGACGACGGTTGTCGGGCAGGCTTGCGGTTGCCAATCATGCTTGGTTTGCCGGCTGTATCAGCACTCACCGAAAGGCGCACGGGTGCGAGACGGCGGTTGGCACGGGCCATTCTTGCGGGGCCGCCGATAAGAGGCGTGCCCGGCGTATTGAGTATCCGGGCAGCCATGCGCCTCTGAAGCCGCCGCCCCAGGACGGGTCCGCGGCAGACGGGAGACGGACATGAGCGGCAGCCCACGGATGGGTGCCGGCTGGGCCTGGGTCGGCCTGCTGGCCGGAGCGTGGTTGGCGAACGGGGCAGGACTCGCCCGGGCGGATGACCCGCCGCCTTCGCCGCCATCCGTTTGGACGCAGGCCATGCCGCCGGCGGCTCGCCGGCCCGCCGCTCCGCCCGCGGCCCTGCCGCCCTTGGCCGACGCCGAACCCCCCACCGCGGACGCCGGAGCACCATGCCCGCCGCCAGCCCCACCAGCGGCGGCGCAGCCCGGCCAGCAGCAGGCGGCGTGCGCGGAAACCTGCCCGCCGCCCAAGTCGGTCTGGGACAATGTCCCGCCGGTCCACCCGGTGCCGCGGCTGGGCAACTTCCTCGTCCTGCCGTCCGGCTGCGGCTACTACTCCGGCCTCGACGCCATCCTCGGCGACCGCCGGCCCAAGCCGCCGAACTACCCGTATCCGCCGAACGGCGCCATGGCCGGCTCGTTTTTCGATGCCGACTACCGCTACCTGGACAAGCGGGACAACCGGCAGCACGACTTCTTCGACCCGCTCAAGCGGGTTCACTTAGGCGACAACTGGCTGTTCACCACCGGCGGCGAAGTCCGGTTCCGGTACATGGACGAGGTCAACAGCCGGTTCACTGGCCAGAACAACGAATACGACCTGTTCCGAACCCGCGTCTATGGCGACCTGTGGTACCGCGACGAGGTCCGGTTGTACGTCGAGTATCTCTACGCCAACAGCTGGAACGAGGACCTGGCCCCACTCCCCGTCGACGTTAACCAGAACGACCTGCTGAACCTGTTCGTGGACCTGAAGGTGGGCGAGATCGGCGGCCGCCCGATCTACATCCGCGGCGGCCGGCAGGAACTGCTCTACGGGTCGGAGCGGCTCATCTCGCCGCTGGACTGGGCTAACACCCGCCGCACGTTCCAGGGCGTCAAGGCATTCTACCAGGGCGACAAGTGGGACGTGGACGCCTTCTGGGTGCAGCCCGTGACCGTCAGTCCGTCGCACTTCGACTCGGTGGACGACGCCCTGAACTTGACCGGCGTGTGGACGACGTACCGGCCGCGGAAGGGCCGGGCGCTGGACTTCTACGCCCTGAATCTCGATCGGTCCGGTCCGTCCGCCCCGAACCAACCGCAGGTGCCCGGCGCCGCCAATGTCGATGCACCGACCCACTTCAACATC
>DASXAN010001370.1:0-3098 GCA_036406755.1 Gemmataceae bacterium | reverse complement strand
TGAGCGTCGGATCGCCGTCCGCGGCGGGGAGCTTGGCCAGCCCGAAGTCCACGATCTTCGGCGTCGAGTGGCTCAGGTCGTCGGCGACCACAAGAGTCGAGTCGGCCGATGTCGGCGGCACCGCGTCCGCCCCAGCCGCGGGGTCCGGCGGCAGCAGGACGTTGGCGGGCTTCAGGTCGCGGTGCACGACGCCTTGACGGTGGGCGTGGTCCACGGCCCGGGCCAGCGTCTCCAGCAGCCCGGCGGCGGCGCGGGTCGCGAGTGGCGCCCCGGTGAGCCGCTGCTTCAGGCTCGGGCCGGCGACGTACTCCATGACCAGGTACGGTTGGCCGTCGTGTTCGCCGACCTCGTGGACGTGGACGATGTTCGGGTGCTGGAGCCGGGCGACGGCCTCGGCCTCGCGGCGGAAGCGGGCGACCGCCTCCGGGTCGCCCACGGCGGGGCCGGGGATCATCTTCAAGGCGACGACCCGGTTCAGCCCCGGCTGGCGGGCCTTGTAGACGACGCCCATGCCGCCGCGGCCGAGCTCGCCGAGCAGCTCGTACCCGCCGACCCACTGGCCGACCCACGCCGGGGCCGGGCCGGCCGGCAGCGTGGAACCCGACGGTGCCGAAGATGGCTGGTCACCCGACATGAACCTGTCCGAAAGGAGGATCACCCGCTCGTTGCCACTTCCTTCAGGTCCGCCCGCTTGCCTTCGTAGGTCGTCGAGAAGGCCAGCGCCTTCGCGTCCGGAGATTCGCCCCACACCCCACACGCCTGCGTGTACACGGCAGGCCACCAGTTCGCATGGTCCGTCAACCCCTGGTCCTTGACCGCCTGCCAGTTGCTCAGGATGCGCGACCAGCACTGGTCGCCGTAGTCGAGCGCCTCCCGCAGGCTGCCGAACTGCGGCACGTACCATTCCCGCCCGATCGCGGCGTGCAGCACCTCGTCGGCCCAGTCGTAGTCCTGCACCGTCGCCATCAGCGGGATGCCGGACTCGGTGGCCAGCTCCCACTCGTACCGCTTGCCGGTACGGGTCATCAGCCCCTGCTCGATGAAGTACAGGACGGCGTGCCGCTCCATCGGCGTGCATTCGGTGTTCAGCCGCAGCGACCAGTTGTGCGTCACCCGGGCCCGCGTCCAATCCACGCCGAGGGCCGCGAACCCGACCTCGCCGAGCATGGCGTGCCGGGCCTCGTCCCACAGCTGCCGGGTCATGTCGCGGTAGTAGCCCCACGGCTGGTCCTTCGTCTCCACGATGATGCTCGCCATCATCTCCGGCACGTCGATCTCGCGGAGCCGCTTGAACAGCATCATGAGCGCCTTCGGCTTGGCGGCGATCGACTCGTCGTAGATGAACGCCTCGGCGTTGACGCCCTGGTTGAACAGGTCCATGAACCGTTCGTCCCGCCGCGGCACCGGGTCGTACTTCCACGGCGTCGCCGAGTGGATGCGGGGCGGGACCGCCGCTTGCGGCTTAGCGGTGCCATCCAACTGTCCGGCGGCTGCAAGACACTGGTCGAGCGCCGACAACCATCCGGCCATCCCCGCGCGCGCCGTCTCGTCCACCAGACACCCGCTCGCCTTCTTCCCGAACGCGATCATGTCCGCCAGCTCCAGCCGGCCGAATCGGCAGACGCGGACGCTCGGGGCGTCGGCCAGCGGGTTGGTGTCGGCGACGTGCCGTGCGAGCGCGGCGTCGAGTGCCGGCAGCGCTTTCTCGTACAGCCCGACGAGCAGTTCGGCCGTCGTCGGGGCGGCGCGGACCTCGTCGAAGAACTGCCCCAGGGCCGGGTGCGGCACGGCCTCCAACCCCAGCGGCGGCTCCCGCATCTCGCCGACCCGCGTGCGGATCGCCTCCACGTGCTCGGCGCACAGGTAGGCGTGGTGGGCGAAGGCGGTCTTCAGCTCGTAGACCGGCTCGGCCGTGATGCGGGCCGTGAGAATCTCGTGCAGCCGGCGGAAGGCGTAGTGATACCGCTTGTGCCGGGCGACGCACGCTTCGACGCTCAGGCCGGGCTTCGCGGCGTCGGCAATCGCGCCCAGGCCGGCGAGGGTCGGCAGGCCGTGGTAGCTGTGGTACGATTCGGCCGGGTTCGGGGCGGACATCGCGCGTCTCCGCATGTCACGGGGGCACCCGCTATTGAACGCCGCGGCGGCCCCCGACACAAGCCGCCGGCCCAATACAATCGGCAGTACCTGGGAGTCCCCGCCGTGCCGCACCGCCTCGCCGCCGCCGCCCTCCTTGCCGTCGCGACCGCCGCCCCGGCCGCCGACGCCCCGCTCCTGCTCCGGCCCGCCCGCGTCTTCGACGGCCAGGCCACGCACGCCGATTGGGTTGTGCTCGTCCGCGGCCAGCGAATCGGGTCGGCCGGCCCCGCCGCCGACGTCAAGCCGCCCGCCGGCGCCCGCACGGTCGAGCTGCCGGGCATGACGCTGCTGCCCGGCCTGATCGACGCCCACTCGCACCTGTTCCTGCGGCCCTACGACCAGATGCCGTGGAACGACCAGGTGCTCAAGGAGGCCGAGGCCCTGCGGACGGCCCGGGCCACAGTCCATGCCCGGGCGACGCTGATGGCCGGGTTCACCACGCTCCGCGACCTGGGCACTGAGGGGGCCGGCTACGCCGACGTCGGCATCAAGCAGGCGATCGAGCAGGACGTCATCCCCGGCCCGCGGCTCCTGGTCGTGACGCGGGCCATCGTCGCCACCGGGTCGTACGCGCCCAAGGGGTTCGCCCCATCGTTCCTCGTGCCGCAGGGGGCGGAGGAGGCGGACGGCGACACGCTCCGCAAGGTCGTCCGCGACCAGATCGGCAAGGGGGCCGACTGGATCAAGGTCTACGCCGACTACCGCTGGGGGCCAGGCGATCGGGCCAAACCGACGTTCTCGCTGGAGGAGCTGAAGCTGATCGTCGAGACGGCCGGCTCGGCGCGGTGCCCGGTGGTGGCGCACGCGATGACGAAGGAGGGGATGCGGCGTGCGGCCCTGGCCGGCGTGGAGACCATCGAGCACGGCTACGCCGGCGACGCGGAGGTGTTCCGGCTGATGGCGAATCGCGGCGTGGCCCTGTGTCCGACGCTGGCGGCGAACGAGGCGATGGCCCGCTACCG
>DASXAN010001369.1:0-3262 GCA_036406755.1 Gemmataceae bacterium | reverse complement strand
CGTGTACGGCGTCCGGGCCGGGTCCGGCTCGCTGTGAAAGAGGTTGTGGTCGTCCCAGAACTTCAGCCAGCGGTCCTGGGCGGCTTTTGGGTCATACTGCTTCGGCAGCGCGTCGTGCATTGTGCGTTGTCCCTTGTCCCTAGTCCCTGGTCCTTTCTACAAGGGACTAGGGACAAGGGACAAAGGACAGCCGAGACTGGTTCAATGCTGACGGACGCCGAGCGGGAAAAGCTGGACGACTTGCAGTTCATGCTTGGCCCGGACGCCGGCACGCTGGCGCTCGTGCTGGAGCAGTTAACTGACGCGATGGCGATGATCAACCTGCACGCCGTCTACTGCCGGGTCGAGAAGGGGCTGCGGGCGGGCCTGCCGCCGCTGGATGTCGCGGAAGTGCTACAAACGATGGAAAAAGCCAAGAGATTGGTGCAGGAGACACTACAGCGGCTGCGAAATCAACCGGAATGATGTCCTGTTCCCGACGACGCGGTCGCCATCCGGGAAGATGATTCCGGAACCGGCCGAGAACATTGAAGAGATTATGCGGCTGCTACTTAGGACACGACACTGAATTGATTCCGGCGGTTTGAGATGGTTCTGAAGAGGGGTGGCGCGACACGGGCGGAATCAAATCCCCTCGGCCCAGGTCCGGCCGGACGATCGTCTCGGGTCGGCCAGCCCGCCGCAGCACCGCCTCCGCCGCCCGGTAGCCGCTCCGCACCGCCCCCTCCATCGTCGCCGGCCAGCCGGTATCGGTCCAGTCGCCGGCCAGAAACAGATTCTCAACCGGCGACACCGGCCGCGGCCGCCAACGGTCCACGCCCGGCACGGCGCTGAACGTCGCCGCGTGCTCGGTGACAACCCGGCCGCGGAGCAACGTCGCACCCGCGGACTCCGGGAACAGTCGCCGCAGTTCTTCGACGATCTGTCGTTGGACCTCCTCATTGCCCAGTCCGCGCAGCGGCCGGGCAGCGCTGACGACGACCTGCACGTAATGCTCGCCGGGTCGGACCTCGCCGCGGTCGAACACCCACTGGCCGACACAGTCGATCAGCACGGCGTGCGGCAGCGCCATGACCGGCCGATCCCACCACAGGTGCACGCTGGTGATCGGCGACACTTCCAGCCGCTTGAGGTTGGCGAAGCACGACTCGCGCTCGACAATCTCCGCCGGCAACAGGTCCAGCAGCCTGTCGAACGGGACGGCGCTGACGTACACATCCGCCGACACGGATTCGCCGCCGCGCAGGTGGACGACTCGCACCCGGCCGTCGGCCACGGCAATCTCGCGCACCGCCGCGTTCAACCGCACCTCGACGCCGTGCCGCTCGAACCACGCGGCCAGTTCGTCACCGTAGAGCCGGGTGAGCGGCACGGTCGGCACCTGGACCTCGAACCCGCGCGGGTGGATTAGAAAGCCATCGCGGAACACCTTGCGAGCGTACCGCAGCCCGACCCGGTCCACCGCCTCGTTCAACGCGCTGACGAGTACGACACCCCAGAATCGATCGATCGTCCGCTCTGTCTGCCGGTGGGCGAGGAGCCAATCGCGGAACGGTGGGTCCGCGTTCTCGGGTTCGCGCATCAGCCGCCATAGGCCCCAGGCGATGCGCAGCTTCTCCACCCACGTCAGATAGTGCGCGGCGGCGAAGGCGCGGGCTAGATGCAGCGGGGCCGGAAGGCGGTCCGCCCGAAATCGGCTCACGCGGCCGTCCGGCGTCATGAAGTACAGCGTGGGCTGCGGGGCGAGAAAGTGGTCGATGCCGACCGTCGCGCAGAAGTGGGCGAAGTTGGTGCAACAGCCCATGCTGACGTGCTGGCAGGCGTCCACGAGCTGCCCCGTGGCGGCGTCGGTGAATGAGCCCGCCCGGCCGCCGAGTCGGTAGCGTGATTCTAGCAGCGTCACCCGGTAGCCACGTGGGCCCAAGGCGGCCGCGGCCGCCAGCCCGGCCAGGCCGCCGCCGATGACCACGGCCGACCGGCTCATCCGACCCACCCCCAGCGGACCGGCAGCGCCCGCACCACCAGGGCCGCCTTCCGCCACCGGCTCAGTCGGACGCGGTCGCGAAAGACGTCATAATCCCGCCGCTCGATCTCGTCGAGCAGGCCGCGGTACGTCCGAAGCATCACCTGGAAGACGGCCCGGCCCGGCGGCTCGAGTAGCGGGAACAGTCGCTCCGCCGCCGTGTAGTAACCACGCGCCCGCTCGACCTCGAATCGCATCAGTTCGCGGTAGGCAGCGGCCCCCGGTTCGGGTAAGCCGTCGAGCGGGCAGCCGAACCGCTTCAGGTCGTCGGCCGGCAGGTAAAGGCGGTCGCGGCCGGCGTCTTCCGGCAGGTCCCGCAGGATGTTCGTTAGCTGGAGTGCGAGCCCGGCGTGTTCGGCGTGAACTTTCGCCGTGCTATCGCGGAAACCCCAGATGTGGATGCACGCCAGCCCGACCGCCGACGCCACGCGGTAGCAGTAGCGGTACAGTGCCGCGAAGTCGGTCATCCGCACCGGCCCCAGATCCGTTTCGCAGCCGTCGATCACGTTGTCGAGGTAGACGACGGGGACGCCGAAGCGCGAGAGCGTGTGCCGCAGCGCTGGGTGCAGCGGGTGACGGTCGAGGCCGGCGACGGCGGCGTGCAGGTCCTCCCGCCAGCGGGACAGCGCCGCCCGCCGGTCGCCCACCGGGCCGGGACCGTCGGCCAGGTCGTCGGTGACGCGCATGAACGCGTACAGGGCGCACATGGCCCGCCGCTGCGGCCGGGGCAGGACCTGGAAGGCGTGGAAGAAATTGCCCGCTTCCCGGCGGGCGAGCCGTTCGCAGTAAGCGTAGGACGGTTGTAGCCGCGACGGGGCCATCACACCTCGGCCAGCGGGCGGCGGGCCGCCGGCGCCCGGCCCCGCCAGTTCCGCCAGACGGCTCCGAGCAGCAAGGCGGCCTTTTCCCACTTCGCGAGCGTCGGCCGGCGGTGCCACACATTGTAGTCCAGCCGCTCGATCTTGCCCAACACGGCCAGCCCGCCGCGAGCGAATAACTCGACGTCCACCCGCACCCCGGACGGCACCTGATCGATCAACGGCAAGCCGCGGTAGAACAGGTCTCGCGTCCGCTCGACCTCGAACCGCATGAGCCGGGCGAACGCCGGGTTGTAGCGACGGGCGGCCAGGTCGGCCTCGGTGTATCCGAACCTCCGGCGGTCGTCCTCCGGAATGTAGACGCGACCGATGGCCAGGTCGCGGGCCACATCCTGCCAGAAGTTGGTCAGTTGCAGGGCCG
>DASXAN010001368.1:0-2444 GCA_036406755.1 Gemmataceae bacterium | reverse complement strand
GGCCTTGCGGCGGCTGGGGTATGGCCCGTTCGACGTTGCGGTGGATGCCCTGGCCGCCGCCCTCGGCCCGCAGAACCCACCGGACCTCCAGGCCGCCGCCGTCCGCGCCTTGGCCGCCCACACCAGCCCGCGGGTGGCCGAATTGCTGTTGTCGCATTGGGACGAATTCGGTCCGACCGTCCGCCGCGAGGTGGTCGAGGCGCTCTGCGCCCGCCCGGAGCGGTTGGGCAAGCTGCTCGACGCGATCGCGGCCAAGCGAGTGCTCCCGGCCCAGCTCGAAGCCGCCCGCCGCACGCAAATGCTGCGGTTCCCGAACACGGCCCTGCGGAAGCGAGCCCAGGATCTGCTGGCCAACGCCGGCAGTCCGGACCGCCGCAAGGTCGTCGAGGAATACCGGTCGGTCCTCGACCTGCCGGCCGACGCGACCCGCGGCAAGGCGGTGTTCACGAAGACCTGCGCCACCTGCCACAAGCTCGGCGACGAGGGCCACGAGGTCGGCCCGGACCTCCGCGGCGCGCTGGGCAACAAGACGAAGGAGGCGCTGCTGATCGACATGCTCGACCCGAACCGCGAGGTCGATCCGCGGTACGTCAACTACCAGGTGACAACGACCGCCGGCCGGATGATGACCGGGCTGCTGGCCGTGGAGACGCCGGCCAGCGTGACCCTCCGCCGGGCCGAGAAGGCCGAGGACACCATCCTGCGGACACAGATCGAGTCGATCCAGGCCACGGCCCAGTCGCTCATGCCGGAGGAGTTGGAGAAGCAGCTAAGCAAGCAGGACATTGCGGACGTGATCGCGTTCCTGCTGACGCAGGCGAAGCCGCAATAACTGCTCCCGGGAGTGCAGTGTGATGATGCGACGAACCGTTCCCGTCGTTGCCCTGCTGGGCCTCGCGGCAGTCGCCCCTGCGGCGGATGCTCCGGTCAAGCCGAACATCGTCTTCATCCTCGCGGACGATCTGGGGTACGGCGACCTCGGCTGCTACGGCCAGGAGAGGATCCGCACGCCGCGGATCGACCGCATGGCGTCGGAAGGGATGCGATTCACGCAGTGCTACGCCGGTAGCACCGTCTGCGCCCCGTCCCGCTGCGCCCTGATGACCGGCCTGCACACCGGCCATTGCACCATCCGCGGCAACGCCGCCGTGCCGCTGCGGCCCGAAGACCGGACCGCGGCCGAGCTGCTCAAGGAGGCGGGGTATGCCACCGGCCTGATCGGCAAGTGGGGCCTGGGCGAGAACGCGACGACCGGTGCCCCGAACAAGCACGGCTTCGACTACTTCTACGGCTTCCTCAACCAGACGCACGCCCACAACTACTACCCCGATTACCTCTGGCGCAACGGCGAGAAGGCGCCGATCCCCGCCAACGTCCAGTCGGCCGTCAAGGGCGTGGCCGAGAAGCGGGCCGAGTACGCCCCCGACCTGTTCCTCAAGGAAGGCTTGGAGTTCATCGAGAAGCACAAGGGCGGGCCGTTCTTCCTTTACTTCGCCTCGACGGTGCCGCACGCCAACAACGAGCGGACCAAGGCCCAGGGCAACGGCATGGAGGTGCCGGACGCCGGGTCGTATGCCGACCGCGACTGGCCGACCCCGGAGAAGGACAAGGCGGCCATGATCGCGCGGCTGGACGGCGACGTCGGCAAGCTGCTGGCGAAGCTCAAGGATCTCAAGATCGACGACAAGACGATCGTCTTCTTCACCAGTGACAACGGGCCGCACAGGGAGGGCGGCAACGACCCGCGGTTCTTCAACTCCTCCGGCGGCCTGCGGGGCATCAAGCGCGACCTGTACGAGGGCGGCGTCCGCGAGCCGATGATCGTCCGCTGGCCGGGCCACGTCCAGGCCGGGGCGGTCAGCAATCTCCAGTGGGCCTTCTGGGACTTCCTGCCGACCTGTGCCGAGCTGGTCGGCGCCAAGCCGCCCGACGGCATCGACGGTCTGTCAGTCATACCGACACTACTCGGCAAGGGCGACCAGAAGACGCACCCGTACCTGTATTGGGAATTCCACGAGGGCCCGACCAAGCAGGCGGTGCGGTTCGGCGACTGGAAGGCGGTGCGGCTGCGGCCGACCGGCCCGGTCGAACTGTACGACCTGCGGGCCGACGTCGGCGAGCAGAACAACGTGGCCGGCCATCACCCCGACCTGGTGGCCAGGGCCAAGGAACTGTTCACGGAAGCCCGGACCGACTCCGCACGCTGGCCACTGACCGACGCCGTCCGCCGGCCGGCCCGCCCGAACCGAGCCAACCCGCCGCAACCTTGATCGGATCGTTCCCATGCCGTCGCGCCCGCACCGTGCCCGCCTCGTCCTGACCGCCCTCGCGCTTCTGCCGGTGGCCGCCGGCGGCCTGTTCCTCCGCGCCGCCGACCAGACCCCGTCCGCCCCGCGGAAGACGCCGCTGACGCCAGAGCAGGCCCGCGCCGCCTTGAAAGTCGC
>DASXAN010001367.1:0-3456 GCA_036406755.1 Gemmataceae bacterium | reverse complement strand
CTCCCTCGACCCACCCGACAGCGACCGCCCTTCGCACGTTTGCTGGCCACGTTCCTCGTGGCTCGGCCCCACGCTGGGGCTGCCGCTCGTCCAACGCCATTCCTGGCCGGGTATATGCCCTGACCCCTCGGTGAACGGATTACCACCCGCGCGGCGGTGAGATTTGGCCGGCAGCGGCAAATAATTTCTGGTCCCCAGGCGGGCCGCCCGTCTCTAAAATGGGGGTGGCCTACCTCCCGCCACGACCGTCCGCCCTCCGTTCGAGGTCCCGTGATGTTTTCGCCGCCCCGCCGGCATGTCCTTGCTTTGTCATCGGTTGCGCACCTCATCCCCGAGAACGTCCTGCGCTTCCTGCTGGCCGGGCTGCTCGCCGCGCTCTTCGCGTCGGCCGGCCGGGCCGGCAACGTGGTCGATTTCAACCGCGACATCCGGCCGATCCTCTCGGACAAGTGCTTCTTCTGCCACGGCCCGGACAAGAAGCAGCGCAAGGCCGGCCTGCGGCTGGACGACCGGGATGTGGCGGTCAAGAAGAAGGCGATCGTCCCCGGCAAGCCGGACGAGAGCGAGCTGATCGACCGCATCAACGCCACCGACGACGCGAAGATGCCGCCGGAGGAGACGCACAAGACGCTGACCGCGGCCCAGAAGGATGTGCTCAAGCGGTGGATCGCCGCCGGCGCGTCCTACGAGCCGCACTGGGCGTACGCCCCGATCACGCGGCCCTCCGTGCCGGAAATCGCAAATGCCAAATCCCAAATCTCAAACGCCATCGACGCCTTCGTGCTGGCGAAGCTCCAGGAAAAGAACATCGCCCCGTCGTCGGAGGCGGACAAGGCTCGTCTCTTGCGGCGGCTGAGTCTCGACCTGATCGGCCTGCCGCCGACGCCGGAGGAACTCCGCGCCTTCCTCGCCGACCCCGACCCGCGGGCCTACGAGAAGCAGGTCGATCGGCTGCTCGCCTCGCCGCGGTACGGCGAACGGATGGCCGCCGGCTGGCTCGACCTGGCCCGCTACGCCGACAGCGTCGGCTTCCACGGCGACCAGCCGCAGAACGTCTTCCCGTACCGCGACTACGTCATCGACAGCTTCAACAAGAACAAGCCGTTCGACCGGTTCACCATCGAGCAGCTGGCCGGTGACCTGCTGCCCAACGCCACCACCGAGCAGAAGATCGCCAGCGGGTTCAACCGGCTGAACATGATGACCCGCGAGGGCGGGGCCCAGCCGAAGGAGTACCTGGCCAAGTACGCCGCCGACCGGGTGCGGACCGTGTCCACGACGTTCCTCGGCTCGACGATGGGCTGCTGCGAGTGCCACGACCACAAGTACGACCCGTTCCTGACCAAAGACTTCTACTCGATGGAGGCGTTCTTCGCGGACGTGAAGCAGTGGGGCGTCTACGCCGACTACAGCTACACCCGCAACCTGGACCTGCTCGGGTTCAACAACGACTACCCGTTCCCGCCCGAGATCGAGGTCACCAGCCCGTACCTGGTCCGCCGGGCCGAGAAGCTGCGGAAGCAGATCGGCGAACTGGCCACCGCGG
Source organism: Gemmataceae bacterium (assembly GCA_036406755.1). Classification (GTDB taxonomy): domain Bacteria; phylum Planctomycetota; class Planctomycetia; order Gemmatales; family Gemmataceae; genus DASXAN01. The sequence goes on along the minus strand of DASXAN010001367.1, from coordinate 1,910 downwards.
CCTTCGCCAAGGAGACATCGGCCGGCTTTGCGGCTTGGTCTGAGGTCGTGGCCATGACGTTCGCGGTCGCCCCAGACGGGTGGCGGGCTGCGAAAGTGATCAGGGCGCCCGACGGCGACAAGGTACTCGACGACGGGTCGGTTCTGATCGGCGGTCCGACGAAGACGCCAGCCGGCAAGAAGGCCAAGTCGCCGCAGGAGAGCCTGGAGGTCACGCTCAAGCCCGGCGCCGGCTGGCTCGCCGCCGTGCGGCTGGAGCTGCTGCCGGACCCGGCCCACGACGGCTCCTGCTTCCGCGGCGGCCGGGACGGCTCGACCGTGAAGCTGACCGCCAGTGTCAAGAAGGCCGGCGGCAAGGCGGTGCCGGTGACGTTCCACCGGGCCGACGCCGAGCACGAGTCGCCGCGGTACCAGCTGGGCCAGCCGGTCATCGGCATCCTCGGCGGCTGGAAGACCGACCCGAAGCACGCCAAGGAGCGGCAGCAGGCCGTCTGGCTGCTCGACCCGGTGCAACTGGCCGACGGCGACGAGCTGGTGGTCAAGCTGTCCGCCGACGGCCTCGGTCGGGTGCGGCTGGCGACCTCGCCGGTGGCGACGCTGGACCCGTTCCGGTCGGCCTCGGCGGTGGACCTGTCCGGCACCGGCAACTGTGCCGCGGCCACGGCGTACCTGCTCAGCACCGCCTTCGACAAGGACGCCTACGCCAAGGCGAAGGCCCTGGAGCGGGACTTCCTCGAGTGCCGCAACGGCAAGACGTGGTCGCTGGTGACGGAGGCGTGGAAGCCGGCCGTGACCCGCGTGCTGCCGCGGGGCAACTGGCAGGACGAGAGCGGGGCGGTTGTCGAGCCGGCCGTGCCCGGCTTCCTGCCACCCGTCGCTCACGCTTCCGGCTCGCGGCTGACGCGGCTCGACCTGGCGAAGTGGATCGTGTCGAAGGACAACCCGCTGACGGCCCGGGCGTTCGTCAACCGGCTGTGGAAGCAGTTCTTCGGCAACGGGCTGAGCGCCGTCGTGGACGACCTCGGGGCCCAGGGCGAGCCGCCGTCGCACCCGGAGCTGCTCGACTGGCTGGCCAGCGAGTTCCGCGACTCCGGCTGGGACGTCAAGCACGTGGTCAAGCTGATCGTCATGTCGCGGACGTACCGGCAGGACTCCCGCGTCCGGCCGGAGTTGAAGGACGTGGACCCGCAGAACCGGCTGTTGGCGTACCAGAACCCGCGGCGGCTGGACGCCGAGTTCGTCCACGACAACGCGCTGTTCGTCGCCGGCCTGCTCGACGGCGAGATCGGCGGGCCGAGCGCCCACCCGTACCAGCCGGCCGGGTACTACGCCGCCATCCAGTTCCCCGACCGCGACTACTACCCGGAGAAGGACGAGCGGCAGTACCGGCGGGGCGTGTACACGTGGTGGCAGCGGACGTTCCTGCACCCGTACCTGGCGAACTTCGACGCCCCGAGTCGGGAGGACTGCACGGCCAACCGGGTGGTGTCGAACACGCCGCAGCAGGCGCTGACGCTCTTGAACTCGCCGATCTTCATCGAGGCGGCCCGGGTGTTCGCGGCCCGGCTCCTGTCCGGGGACGCGAAGACGGACGAGGCGCGGCTGGACGCGGCGTTCGAGCGGGCGCTGGCCCGCAAGCCGAAGGCGGAGGAGAAGGCGGCGCTGCTCAAGTATCTGACGGAGCAGACGGCGTACTTCCGCGGCCACCCCGAGGCGGCGACGAAGATCCTGACGATCGGCCAGGCGCCGCCGCCGGCCGGGGACGCGGCGACGGCGGCCGGGTGGACGGCCGTGTGCCGGGTGTTGCTGAATTTGCACGAGACGATTACACGGTATTAGGATTTTCTCCCTCTCCCCTCTGGGGAGAGGGTTGGGGTGAGGGGTAAGGTGGCTTTGAAGAAATCCTGGGGG
>DASXAN010001366.1:0-4047 GCA_036406755.1 Gemmataceae bacterium | reverse complement strand
CCTGAAACACGTTCGCCCCGACCGGCACTAACCCCATGATGGGACCGGACGTACTCGGCCGGCTCTTGGACGCGCACGCGGCGGCGCTGGCCCTGTACGCCCGCCAGTGGACCGCCGCGCCCGAGGACGCCGTCCAGGAGGCGTTCCTGAAGCTGGCGGCCCGGTCGGCCCCGCCTGCGGACCCGGTCGCCTGGCTGTACGCCGTCACCCGCAACCTGGCCCGCACGGCCGGCCGGTCGGAGCGCCGCCGGCGGCACCACGAGGCGGCGGCCGCGGCCCGGTCGCCGGCGTGGTTCGTCCCGGCCGAGGGCACCGCGCTTGACGCCGAAGCGGCGGCCGCGGCCCTGGGCGGGTTGCCGGCGGAGGAGCGGGAGGTGGTGGTGGCCCGCGTCTGGGGCGGGCTGAGCTTCGAGCAGATCGGCGGGCTGATCGGGGCGTCGGCCGCGACCGCCCACCGCCGGTTCGCCGCCGGACTGGCCCTGTTGCGCGAGAGGCTGAGACTGCCATGCCCGACCACCCGATCGACTCCGACCTCGCCGCCCTGACGGCCGCCCTGGGCGGCCTGGCCCCTGCCCCGCCGGCCCTGGACCGCGACCGCCTCTTGTACGAGGCCGGCCGCCGGTCCGCCCGCCGCCGGCCGTGGGCGTGGCCCGCCGTCGCCGGAGTGTTCGCCGTACTGTCCGCCGGCCTGGGCGTGCGGCTGGCGACCGCCCCGGCGCCGCCGCCCAGGGTGGAGATCGTTTACCTCCCGCGGACGGAGACGCCGTCACGGGACGTGCAGCACGTGAGCGAGACGTCCCCGGTCCGGGACGTCTTCCTGCCCCGCCCCGGCGGCGGCTACCTGCACCTCCGCGACCAGGTCGTGCGGTTCGGGGCCGACAGTCTGCCGGCCGCGGTGTCCGGCCGCGCCCCCGCCCCGCCGCCGGTCGAGCGGATGCTCGGCCTGCCGTTCGGCACCCTGGACGACGCCCAGAAATCCCGCTGGCAGCACCAGCTCTCCCGAGGAGACGTGTAGATATGACCCGTTCGTGTTGGACACTCCTGGTCGTCATCGGCACGGTTGCGCCCGCCGCGGCCCAGGAGCCGGAAATCCCGGTCCGCAAGCTGACGGTCAGCCCGGCCGCCGCCCCCGACCGGGCCCTGCGGTACCACCTGCTGCCCGAGTTGCGGGACACGACGCCCGGCAACGCCGTCCTGCTCTACTACCGGGCGTTCTCGCCGGAGTGGTCGAGCAACCTCCACGGCAACCAGGAGCTTCAGAAGAAGATCGAGGAGGCACTGGACAAGTCGCCGGCCGAAGTGAAGGCGATGCCGGAGATCGACTTCGTCCGGCATTCGCACATGCTCAAGGAGGTGGACCGAGCCGCCCGCCGGGCATACTGCGACTGGGAGCTGACCCCGCGACTCCGCGAGGACGGGGTCAATCTCCTGATCCCGGACGTGCAGGAGATGCGCCAGTTTGCGCGCTATCTCAAGCTGCGGGCCAAGTTGGAACTGGCCGACCGCGACTTCGACAAGGCGGCGTACACCCTCCAGACCGGGTTCCAGATGGGCCGGCACGTGGCCGAGGGGCCGACGCTGATCCAGGCCCTGGTCGGGGCGGCGATCACGGCCACCATGCTCACCGAGGTGGGCGAATGGGTCGAGGCGCCGGGGTCGCCGAACCTGTACTGGGCGCTGGGCCTGCCGCAGCCGTTCGTGGACCTCCGCACGCCGCTGCAGGGCGAGCGGATCTGGCTGGACAACCTGCTGCCCGGCTACCGCGAGGCACTGGCCGACCCGGCGAAGGTGCCGCCGCCGTTCACGCCGGACTTGCGCAAGCGGCTGGGCCAGGTGATCGAAGGGAACGGTGTGACGACCTACCTGCTGATGCTGACGACAAAGAAGTACTCGCTGGCCAAGGCCTACCTGCGGGAGCACGGGCGCACGGCCGAGCAGGTCGAGGCGCTGCCGGTGACGACGGCCGTGATGCTCTACGAGTTGGCCGTGTACGACCGGCTGTACGACGAGATGCTCAAGTGGCAGGGGTGGCCGTACTGGATCGCCCGGCCGGGCCTGGACCGGGCCGAGCAAGCGCTGCGGGAGGAGGTCGTCCGGTCCGGTTCGCCGGGCTTCTCCCTGGCCGGGTATCTGATGCCGGCGATTCTGAAGGTGCAGTTCGCCAGCGTCCGCACCGACCGGACGATCAACCAGCTCCGCACGGTCGAGGCGCTGCGGATGTACGCGGCCGCCCACGGCCGGTTCCCGGAGAAGCTGACCGACATCACCGACGTGCCGCTGCCGCCGGACCCGGTGACGGGCCAGCCGTTCGAGTACAAACTGGACGGCGAGACGGCGGTGCTAACGGCCCCGCCGCCGGCCGGCGAGCGGCCGTACGTCGGCAACTCGCAGCGGTACGAGATCACGTTGCGGAAGTGACCCCGGCCGCTTGCGGCTATGCGAGCAACTGCCCGCATAGCCGCAAGCGGCTAACCCATCAAGGAGTTCCCATGCACCCCCGCTCTCTCGCCGGCCTCGCCTGCGCCGCCGGGCTGCTCGCCGCCCTCGCCTGGCCGGTGCCGGCCGCCGACCCGGCCGACGCCGCCAAGGTCGTCGCCCCGTACCTGGACGACCAGACCGCCGCCGTCGCCCGGCTGGACGTGGCCCACCTCGACGTGGACGCCGCCGCCGAGCGGTTCGCCGCCGCGGCCGGCGTCAACGTCCGGCAGATCGCCGACGCCCGCCGGGCCGTCCGCGAGGCCCTGGCCGCGTTCCGCAAGGCCGGCGCTTCCGAGCTGTACGCCGTCGTCAGCCTCGCCGACCTGCCGAGTCCGGGGCCGTTCGTCCTCGCCCCCCGGGCCGGGGCCAACGACGACGACCTGAAGCGGGCGCTCGCCGTCCTCGGGGCGCAGGTGGTCGAACCGCTCGACGGCTTCATGTTCGCCGGCGGCAAGACCACCCGCGACCGACTCCGCAACCTGACGCCGGTCGCCCGGCCCGACCTGGGGCCGGCGCTGGCGGCCGTCGCCGGCGCCCAGCTGCAAGTCGCGCTCGTCCCGAGCGCCGACCAGCGGCGGGTGGTGGCCGAGAACCTGCAACTGCCGCCGCAAATGGGCAGCGGCCCGGGCACGATCCTGACCAAGGGCGTCCGCTGGGCGGCGCTGGGCGTCGAGACGAAGCCGAAGCTGGCGGTCAAGCTGGTCGCCCAATCGGACGACCCGGCGGCGGCCGCGGCGCTGGCGAACGCCGTCAACAAGGGGCTGGACTGGGCCGCCCAGCAGAACGAGGCGAAGCGGCTGTTGCCGAAGATCGGGGAGATGATCCCCGCGCTGCGGCCGAAGGCCGCCGACAGCCGGCTGACGGTGGCCGTGGACGAGTCGTCCCCCGGCGTGGCGGCGGCGTTCGCGTCCCTGACGGCCCGGGCCCGGTCGGCCGCCGGCCGGCAGCAGTCGATGAACAACCTCAAGCAGCTCGCCCTGGCGTGGCACAACTACCACGAAGTGCACAAGGCGTTCCCGCCGGCGGCGATCGACAAGGACGGTAAGCCGCTGTTGAGCTGGCGGGTGGCGATCCTGCCGTACCTCGACCAGGACGCGCTGTACAAGGAGTTCAAGCTCGACGAGCCGTGGGACAGCGAGCACAACACGAAGCTACTCGAGAAGATGCCGGCCGTGTACCGCAGCCCGGCCCAGCGGGTCGGCGAGTGGAAGACGACCTACCTGGCCCCGACCGGCACGGTCGGCAAGGCCCACGTCGGCAGCGTCGGCGCCCGCCTCCCGGACATGATTGACGGCACGTCGAACACCGTCATGATCGTGGAGGCGAACGACGAGGCGGCCGTGGTGTGGACCAAGCCGGACGACCTGCCGTTCGACCCGAAGGAGCCGCTCAAAGGGCTGATCGGGCACTACGAGGAGGGGTTCATCGCGGCGTTCGCGGACGGGTCGGTGCGGATGATCCGGAAGACGGCGAAGCCGGCGACGCTGACCGCGGTGTTCACCCGCGACGGCGGCGAGATCATCAACACGGGCGACCTGTAACCCGGTTCGCCGCGACGCGGAGCGGAGC
>DASXAN010001365.1:0-2421 GCA_036406755.1 Gemmataceae bacterium | reverse complement strand
CGGCTCGGCGGGAGCCTCGCCCTCCCGGACCGCGCCCTCTAAGCCGCCCGGACAGCCTCCTCGGGGAAGTGCTCCGTCGTCACCCGGCCGCGGCCGGTGCGGACGCCGGCCCGGACCAAGAGCCGCCGCCGCAGCGCCCGGAACGGCCGGCCGACCAGCCGGTGCAGCCGGATCGACCACGGCAGCTCCGGGGTCGCGGCCTGGTCCGGCCGGCAGCGGGCGACGTGCTTGGCCAGGTGGTACACGTCGTTGGCCTGGGCCAGCCGCAGCACGGCTTCGACCGCCTCATGATTCGCCGGCCACCACGCCGGCCGGGCCAGCCCGATCTGGAAGTCGATCAGGTACGGCTGGCCGTCGTCGCCGACGAGGATGTTCTCCCGCTTGTGCAGGTCCACGTACGCCACCCCGCGGCGGTGCAGCGCCGCCAGGGCAGCCCGCAGGGCCGGGAAGAAATGGTCGCCAACGGATTCGCGGTCGCCGAGCGGGTGGCCGGGGATGAAGTCGTGGGCGACGGCGTGCTGCTGCACCCGGCCGTTGACTCGCACGTCGCCGGCCCAGCGGGGCACGTGCGGCAGGCCGGCCAGCCGGCGGAGCAGGGCGGCCTCGCGGCGGGCCAGCACCCGGCCGAGCCAGTGCATCGGCACCGGGCCGACCGGCTGGACGCGGTTGAACTTGCAGACGACCTGCCGGGCCGCCCCGGCGTACAGGGCGGTGGCGGCCCACGAGTCGTGCTTGAACACGCGGACGAGGCGGTACGGTTCGCCGCTGACCTCGACGGCGTCGGGCGGCTCGGCGGCCCCGAGGGCCCGCAGGACGGGCGGCCGGGGGCGGGCGGCGCGGTGGGCGACTTCGGTCATGGCGTCCCCACGGGCGCAGGGTGGCCCGCGACCCGGAGGGCCGGCGCGGGTGAGGCTGACGGATGTGTGAGGTTTATCGGCCGGGAGGGGCCGGCGAGTTGAGAAAAGCTGTCGTTTCGTTGCAGTTTCCCGGCTACGGCTTGTCCGCGGCCGGCCGGTTCGCCGGGCCGGCGAGGTAGCGGTCGGCGAACGTCAAGAACGTCGGCCAGTTCGGCCCGGTCGTGTGCCCGCCGGCGTGCTGGCGGAACGCCACCTCGCCGCCGATCAGTGCCGTCTCCTGCGGCGGGAACTCGGCGGTGCCCAGCCCCTTCTTGCCCAGCAGTTCGTACACCGGCCCGGTCCCGACCCCGGCCAGGAACATGCCCCGGGCGTCGATCCACCCGCCCTCCACCTGCTGCGACCCGGCACTAATGAACACCGGCCGCGGGGCGCACAGGGCGACCAGCTCGTGCGCGTCCACCGGCAGGTCCTTGGCCGTGAGCGGGCCGGCGTACTTGAGGTAGTTGCCGGCCATCCAGTGGTACTCGCCCGACGACGCCACGTTCTCCACCATCTCCCCAAAATGCCGGCGGTGAAGTTTCGCCCCGCCGGCCCCGGACGAGCCGATGAAGCCGATGGCGAACCGCTGGTCATACGCCATCGTCACCAGCGCCGCCTTGCCGTACCGGGACAGGCCCTCGATGCCGACCCGCTTGGCGTCCACCGCCTTGTCCGACTCGAAGTAGTCGAAGGCCCGGCTGGCGCCCCACGCCCAGGCCCGCAGTGCGCCCCAATCATCGACCTTGCGCGGCTGACCCTGATTGCACAAGCCGATGATCCCTTTCGTGAGGCCCGCGCCGTTGTCGGCCTGAACGCTGGTGGGGACGATGATCGCGTAACCCCAGCCCTTGCCGACGACCTGCTCCTGCCACGTCGGGCCGCCGGCCGGCGGCCGCGGCGGGCCGAAGCCCCGGCCGCCGAAGCCGAACTCCATCATGACCGGCACCGGCCCGGCCGCGTTCGCCGGGGTGGTCAGCGTCAGCTGGATGTCCACCGTGACCGGCGGGTAGGACGAGTGGTCCACGTGGCCGACGAGCTTTTTCGTCACGACCGCGACGCCGCCGACCGTCTCGTTCTTTGTCTCGGTGACCTCCCACCGGACGGCGGGCGTGTCCTTTGGCACCCGGCCGTACACTTCGCGGTCGAAGTCCTCGACGATCTCCGGCCGCCGCTGCTTCCACCACATGTCCGCGGTCGTGACCTTGCGGCCGTCCTTGAGCGTCAGCGGGTCCGGTAGGTCCGGATACGGGGTGGCCTTCGACTCGTCGTAGTTGGCCGCGTTCGGGGCGTTCGGGTTACGGCCGTCCGCCCCGGGCCGCAGGCGGTCGATCTTCAACAGGTCGAGCATCCGCCGGTGGTCCTGCTGGGCGGTCAGCTGGACCGGCGGGGACGGGTCGGCGGCGCGGATGGGCCAAGCGGCCGCCATCAGGACCATGCCGACCAGCTGCCGGAACGAGCGCGCGGAACGCATGGTGGCCTCCTCGGTCAGATGGGCGGCTTGGCCCTCACGCCTGCGGGCCGGCAA
>DASXAN010001364.1:0-7280 GCA_036406755.1 Gemmataceae bacterium | reverse complement strand
TCGGTCAGCCGTAGGTCCACGCGGCCGTAATCGCGCACCCGCAGTGCGCGGTAGGCGGCCAGCGACACCTCCTGCAACCGCGCCCGCAGCTCGTCCGGCACGTCGGCGACGACGGCCTTGGTGCCCTCGTACTCGGGCGTGCCGACCGCGAACTTGGCCCGGCCGTCCATGATCTTCGGCCGGTCCGCGGGGAAGCCGGTGAAGTCGATCTCGATGGGCGGGAAGGCCGTCGGCTGCTGGTTGCCCAGGATGCCGACGTAAAACTCCCGGCCCTCGATGTACTCCTCCGCCAGGGCCGCGTCGTGGACCGACTCATGAATGTTCGTGACCCGCTCGAGCAATTCCTGCGTGGTGCGGACGAGCGACTGGCCGTCGATGCCGATGGAGGCGTCGGCCCGCAGGGGCTTGACGAATAGCGGCATCCGCAGGTTGCCGCCCGTTTCCAGGCCGGCGCTGCGGCCGAAGACGGCGAAATCCGGGGTGGCGATGTGGTCGAAGGCCAACAACTTCTTGGCGAGGGCCTTGTCCTGTTGGATGTAAAACTCGCCCGGGCCGCCGCCGGTGTAGGGCACGCCGAGCAGATCGAGCAGGCCGACGGCGGCCACGTCGCTGTGGATGTCCTCGGAGAACTGCTCCATCAGGTTGAAGACGAGGTCCGGCTGGCGGCGCTTCAGCCCGGAGATGAGTTTACCGACCTGACCGCTGACGCCGAGGATGGAGACGCGGTGCCCACCCTTGCGCAACGCCGCGGCCACTTGACCGACGACGGTGTCAAACGTCTCGTCCGGTCCCGGCTCGGCGTACGCCAGGATGGTGATGCGCATGGGCCTGTCCCGACCGGGTGCGGTCCGATCGACGGATACGGGTGCGGTCGGGCCGCCATGACCCTCCCGCCAGGAACGACATCGTCGATGCAAATTCAATGCCGGGCAGTGAAAGCGGTGACTGGCCGGCACCGTTGGGATTGGCGGCTCAGCAGCGGATGCTTGAAAGTGTAAATTTATACCCTACGCTTGACTTGCCCGAACTTCGGAGGTTCGCAGCATGTCGGACGGGCACAGTCCAGGGTTCCAATCCCCCAATGCGACGTGGCACAGGCCTAGCGATGATCATCGCGCGCAGACGGGTCTTGTTGGTCGGGTCGAGTCTTCGTGGCCCGACAGTCCGCGCTACAAGACGGCCTCATATCCAGTGAACAGCACTGAGCCGGTGTCCCAAAATGTCCCAATTTGTCACCCCAGAAAAAGATGTTAGTGGGTCACCGGGCCAAATCAGCGAACCAGCCGAGGACTGAATCCATTGCCGGGTCAGGATGTCGCGATAGACTCTGGCGTTTCGCCATGCCGGATCGGTATACTCAACGACACTTCCGTCCCGCCTTCGTAGGCCTGCCATGAAGCACTTCCTCGCCGCTTTCTTGTGCTGCACGGTCCTTTCGACCACCATCCGGGCCCAGGTACCGCCGGACAAGGCCGAGGCGACATTCACCGTCCACGACCCGCAGCTGGAATGGAAGCTCTGGGCGTCGGAGCCGCTGTTCTGCAACCCGACGTCGATGGACATTGACCACCTCGGCCGGGTGTGGGTGTGCGAGGCGGTCAACTACCGGCAAATCCTCCGCGGCAAGCCGGTCCTGCGGCCGGAGGGCGACTGCATCCTGATCCTCGAGGACTCCAAGGGCACCGGCCGGGCGGACAAGGTGACGGTCTTCGCCCAGGCCCCGTACATCCAGGCCCCGCTCGGCATCGCCGTCGCCAAGGAACCGACCGGCCCCGGCTGGAAGGTCTACGTCTGCCAGTCGCCGGACATCCTGGTGTACGAGGACAAGGACGGCGACGGCCACGCCGACGGCCCGCCGAAGAAGCTGCTCACCGGCTTCCGCGGGATCGACCACGACCACGGCGTGCACGGCATCTCGATCGGCCCGGATGGCAAGCTGTACTTCTCGGTCGGCGACCAGGGCGTGCAGGACCTGCAAAGCAGCGACGGCAAGGGCCGGAAGTGGACGACCAACCACACCGACTGCCAGGCCGGCACGATCTGGCGGTGCGACCTGGACGGCACCAACCTGGAGCTGATCGCCCACAACTTCCGCAACGAGTACGAGCCCTGCGTGGACAGCTTCGGCAACATCTGGACCTCGGACAACGACGACGACGGCAACGAGCAGACCCGCATCTGCTACGTGATGCCGGGCGGCAACTACGGCTACTGGCCGCGGGGCAAGGGCGAGTCGCACTGGCACGAGGAGCAGCCGGGCGTGGTGCCGAAGGTGCTGCGGACGTACTTCGGCTCGCCGACCGGCATGTGCATCTATGAAGGGACACTGTTGCCCAAGAAGTACTGGGGCCAGCCGCTGCACACCGACGCCGGGCCCCGTCACGTCCGTTGTTACCACACCAAGCCGAAGGGGGCGGGTTACGACATCGAGCGGGAAGACATCGTCACGAGCACGGACAACTGGTTCCGGCCGAGCGACGTCTGCGTGGCCCCGGACGGGAGCGTGTTCGTGGCGGACTGGTACGACCCCGGCGTGGGCGGCCACGGCATGGGCGACACGACGCGGGGCCGCATCTACCGGCTGGCGCCGAAGGGGCAAAAGTACCAGGTGCCGAAGGTGGACTTGGCAAGCAATGACGGTCGGCTGGCCGCGCTGGCGTCGCCCAACTTGGCCGTCCGCCACTTGGCGATGGCGACGATCATGCAACTTCGGCCAGATTTGGCCCGTGAGCTGCTGGAGCCGGCCGTCTTTCAAACGGAGAACCCGACGCTCCAGGCGAGGGCATTCATCCAATGGATGCGTTGGTCCCGTCTGTCTTCGCACTTCAACAGGCTTTTCGACCGCAACTCCGGCCTGCGGGCCTTCAGCCCACAGCTGCGCATGCTGTGGACTCGGATGCTGTATCTGACGTCAGACATCAAGTTCCTCGAAGATGCGTCGTACCGTCTCCGGCTGGTCCTCCTGTTTGGTTTGGGTCAGCGGGAGGGACGGCCGATCGACCGGGAGTTGCTACTTTCCTTGCCTCACGTTGATCCCGCGCTGGCAAAAGACCTCTTCCTGGAACTGGCAGGCTGCTACGACGGCCACGACCGTTTCTACCTAGCCGCCATCGGCATCGCCGTCGGCACCGACCCGAAACGGCGTGAAGTCATCCTCGCCGACTTCGACAAGCACTTGCCTGAGTGGAACGACAAGGTCGCCGACCTCGTCTGGGAGTTGCGGCCGCCGAGCGTCATGCCGACGCTCGGCAAGCGGCTGACTGACGCCGCCATTCCGGCGGCGCAGCGGGCCCGCATCGTGGACATCCTCGCCACGTCCGACGACAAGGGGGCCGGCGAATCGCTGCTCAAGGTGCTGCGGGCGGATGTGCCGACCGAGGTCAAGGACCGGGTGATCGAGAACCTCCGCCTGTTCCTGCCGGGCAAGTGGGCCGGGCTGGCCAAGACCGACGAATTCAAGGCGACGGTCGATCACCTCCTCGCCGGCCGCGACACGACCGCCAGCGGCCTGAGGCTCGTCGCCGCGGCCCATTACACGCCGGCGATTGAACGGGTGGCCAAACTCGCTGCCGCCCGCGACCCCGTGGCGATCCGCACGCTCGGCCAGCTTCCGGACCGTGACGCGGCCGTGCAACTGGAAATTGTCCTCCACACCACGATCGGTCAAATGCGGTCGGACAAGCCATCTCTTACCGCCGCCACGGAAGCCGTCGCCGCCCTCGGGGCCCAAGCCGCGGCCCGGGCCGATTCGCCGGCCGGCCGCCATGCCCGCACCGTGCTGGAACGGATTGTGACGGCCCACGACCGCCCGACCGAACTCAAGTCCGCGGCCCTCGCCGCACTGGCCGGCAGCCGGGCCGGCACGCAATGGCTGCTGGATAAACACGCCAAGCGCGAACTGTCGGCCGATCTGGTCGCGGACGCCGGCCGGCTGCTCCGCAACACGCCCTATCAGGACTTGCGGAACAAGGCCCTCATCGCCTTCCCGGCGGTCCAAAGGCTTGACCCGAAGAAACTGCCGCCGCCGTCGGTCCTGGCGGCCCGCCGCGGCGACGCGGAGCGCGGCAAGCAGCTGCTCGCCGCCAGCCTCACCGGCGACGCGCAGTGCCTGAAGTGCCACGCCGTTCGTGGCGTCGGCGGCCACATCGGGCCGGACCTGTCCATGATCGGCAAGAAGGCCAGCCGGGAGAACTTGTACGAGTCGATCCTGCTGCCGAGCAAGGCCATCGCCGATCAGTTCGTCCAGTGGCAGGTCACTACGGCCCGCGGCGTGACCATCTCGGGCCTGCTGATCGAGGAGACGGCCGACCACCTGATCGTCCGCGACGCTAACGGCAAGGACGCCCGTATTGACCGCGCCGACGTGACCGCGAAGGACAAGAGCCCAGTGTCGCTGATGCCGGAGGACATCGCCAAGACGCTCACCGAGGAGGAACTGGTCAATCTCGTCGAACACCTGACCACACTCCAGACACCGGCCCTGAGCCCACCGCGCTGGCACATCCTCGGCCCGTTCGCCAACGACGGCAACGATGTGGGTTTGGACCGCGATTTCGGCCCGGAGAAAACCATTGACATGCGGGCGAGTTACGCCGGCAAATCCGGCCCCGTCCGCTGGCGGGCCGTCACGCCGGACGCACAGGGCTACGTGGACCTCCAGGCGTTCCACGGCCCCGACAGCCCACAATCGGTGTCGTACATGACAGGCGTGGTCGAGTCGCCGGCCGACCAGGATGCCAAGGTGCTGCTGGGCACCGACGACGGGGGGAAGCTCTGGGTCAACCGAGAACTGGCTTACACCAGCCGCACGCACCGGCCGGCGGTGCCCGGACAGGACACGGTCGCCGTCAACTTTCGCAAAGGGCCGAACCGACTGCTGCTCAAGGTCGCCAACGGCGACGGGGCGCACGGGTTCTATCTGACAATTCTCTCAGAACAGGAATTACGCCCGGCCGAGGACGCGGTAAAATGAGCTCATCGCCAGATCCGGGGGTATTCCTGCACCGCCCCTCGCTGAGCGCGCATCATACCCGCTGGAGGCGGCATCTCGGGTCATGTCGCCCGTCCTCAACCATCCGCTCGTGAGCCGTCATGTGAACTCCCTGGTCCCGTCCGACGTACTTCTCAATGGGCGCACCGTGCGGCACGCCGACCCCCTCACCGCCTGTTCCGACGAGGAACTCTTCGCCCGGGCGCGAGAGGGGGACGAGACGGGGTTCGCCGCCCTGGTCCGCCGCTACGAGCGGGAGCTGTACGGCTACCTCCGCCGCTACCTCGGCGACGCCCACCTGGCCGACGACGTGTTCCAGAACACGTTCCTACAGCTCCACCTGAAGCGGGACCAGTACGAGGCCGGCCGGCCGGTCCGCCCGTGGCTGTACACGATCGCCACGCACCAGGCGATCGACGCCCTTCGCCGGGCCGGCCGGCACCCGACGGTCAGCCTCGAGCAGCAGACCGGCGAGGACGAGGGCGGCGAGTCGCAGCGGCTGCTCGGCCTGCTGGAAACCGCCGGCCCCGGGCCGCTCGACCAGGTGTCCACCGAGGAGGCCCGCGACCTGGTCCGGCAGAGCGTGGACAACCTGCCGGAGTTCTTGCGCCAGGTGGTGATCCTGGCCTACTTTCAGGGGCTACCGTACCGCGACGTCGCCGAGGTGTTGGACATCCCGGTCGGCACGGTCAAGTCCCGGCTGCATACGGCCCTGCAACGGCTGCACGACGCCTGGAGCGCCAGCCCGAGCTTGCGGGAGGCCTGATTCGCATGGACCTCGACCTCGCCGGATACCTGTTCGACCTGCTCGACTCGGAGGAACGTGGCCGCACCGAGGCCGCCCTCCGTGCCGACCCCGCCGCCCGCGCCCGCCTGGACCGCCTCCGGGCCAACCTCGTCCCGCTCGCCGCCGCCTGCACGGACGACCCGCCGCCCGCCGGCCTGGCGGACCGCACCCTGGCCCTGGTCGCCGCGCACTCCGGCCGCCGCCGGGCGGTGCCTTCCAACCGGTCCGCACTCGGCGACCGCGAGCCTGCGTTCAGCCCATCGCGTTGGCGCCGGATCGACGTCTTCGTGGCCTCTTCCGTCCTGATCCTCTTCGGCGGATTGGGTCTGTCCGGCGTTGGCCGGCTACAGCAGTGGCACGACAGGTTCGTGTGTCAGAATAGCCAGCGGCAGCTGCACGCGGCGCTGGTCAACTACAGCCTGGACCACGGCGGGCGGTTCCCGCAGGTGACCGACCGGCCACCGAACAACGTCGCCGGGGCGTTCCTGCCCATGCTCCAGGAGGCCGGCTACCTGGCCCCGGCCGGCTCGGCCGCCTGCCCGGCCGCGACGGCGGTCGCGGGCGGTCCGGACGCCGGCGGGTACGCTTACTCGCTCGGCTTCCGCGGTCCGGAGGGCCACCTCCACGGCCTGCGCCGGGACGCCGGCCAGGATACCGACCGGCTGCCGATCCTGGCCGACCGCGCGGCCCCGGCCAGCCACCGTACCGGCCACAACGTCCTCTACATCGGCGGGAACGTCCGATTCTGCACGACCCCGAAAGTCGGTGTGGATGGCGACGACATCTTCCTCAACCAGCTCGACGCCATCGCCGCCGGCCTGCACCCGCTGGACACCGTCCTCGGGGCGGGGGATACTTCCCCGTAACATTTCGCCGCTTGCACTCGAGCGGGAGCCGCCCATGCCAGCCTCCTACGCGCATGGCGCCTCGACCGCGCCCCTCCTCGGCCTGACGATCGGTGAGGGCTTGCGCGCCACGGCCGAGCGCTTCCCCGACGCCGACGCGCTCGTCGTCCGCCACCAGCACTACCGCTGCACCTACCGCCAGCTCTGGGACCTGACCGGCCGGGTCGCCCGCGGTCTACTCGCCCTCGGCGTCGCCAAAGGTGACCGCGTCGGCATCTGGTCGCCGAACCGATATGAATGGCCGGTCGTCCAGTTCGCCGCGGCCCGCGTCGGGGCGATCCTGGTCAACGTCAACCCGTCGTACCGCACGTTCGAGCTGGAGTATGCCCTGAACCAGTCGGGCGTGTCGGTGCTGGTACTGGCCCGCGGCTACCGGCAGACCGACTACGGGCCGCTCTGGGAGGCCGTCCGGCCGCGGTGCCCCGGCGTCCGCCACGCCGTCCAGATGGAGCGGGACTGGAGTGCATTCCTCGCCGCCGGCGACGACGTGCCGGAGTTGGCGCTGGCGGAGCGTGAAGCCGACCTCCGGTTCGACGACCCGATCAACATCCAGTACACCTCCGGCACCACCGGCCGGCCGAAGGGGGCGACTCTCACC
>DASXAN010001363.1:0-4532 GCA_036406755.1 Gemmataceae bacterium | reverse complement strand
AAAGCCGGGGGAGGCGACCCCCCCGCTTACTCCCCATTCCCGCCTCCCGACCGCGTCGCTATACTTTCAGCCTCATGCCGCCCGTTCCGCGTCCGCGCCGAGGGGACCGGATGATGCCGCAAGGCGCCGACCCCGACCGCCCGAGTCTGCCCCGACCGCGGTGCCGCCGCCTGTCCGGCGTCCGCGTCGTCGCCACAGGCAGCTACGTCCCTGACGCCGTCGTCACCAACGACCACCTGTTCGAGCGGTTCGGGTTCGACTCCGACTGGATCGTCAAACGCACCGGCATCCTCGAACGCCGCCACGCCCTGCCGCACCAGGCGACCAGCGACCTCTGCCTGGAGGCGATCAACCGCTGCGTGGACCGGGCGCGCGTGAAGCTCCGTGACATCGACCTGCTGCTCGTCGGCACCTTCACCCCGGATTACTCGTTCCCGTCCACCGCGTGCATCCTTCAGGACAAGCTCAAGCTCGTCTGCCCGGCCGTGGACATGCAGGCCGCCTGCGCCGGGTTCATGTACGCGCTGATCACCGGCGCGGCCTACGTCGCCAGCGGGGCGAGCGACCTGTGCCTGGTCGTCGGCGGGGACTGCAACTCCCGCATCCTCAACCCGGACGACATCAAGACCTACCCGCTCTTCGGCGACGGGGCCGGGGCGTTCCTGATCGCCAAGGGCCGGCCGGACCAGGGCATCCTGGCGTACAGCATGGGGGCCGACGGGTCCGGCGGCGACCAGCTGATCCGCTACGCCTGCGGCAGCCGCCGGCCGCCGACGCCGGAGTTGCTGACCGAGGGGCAGCACTACATGGTCATGGACGGCCGGGCCGTCTTCCGCTGGGCCGTCGCCATCCTCAACGACACCATCCAGGACGTGCTCGGCGAGGTCGGCATGACGCCGGCGGATGTGGACCTGTACGTGCCGCACCAGGCCAACATCCGCATCATCAACGCCGCCTGCGACACGCTCAAGATCCCGCGGCAGCGGGTCTACACCAACCTCGACCGGTACGGCAACACGTCGGCCGGATCGATCCCGCTGGCCGTGGACGAGGCGATCGCCGAGGGCAAGCTGCGGCCGGGCGACGTGGCCGTGCTGAGCGGCTTCGGGGCCGGCCTGACCTGGGGCACGGCCGTCATGCGGTGGTAGCACATCTACAATAACCTCCGGACCGAACCGGAGGACTCGGCCATGCGACGACTGCTCGGCGTGATGACCGCCCTGGTTGTCGTCGGCGTCGGCGAGCCGCCGTCGGCCGCCGACAAGCCGCAGGTGTTCACCGGCAAGGTCGTCCAGCTCGCCGCCCCGCCGGGCAAGTCCGCCGGCGTGGCCCTGGCGGGCGACGACGGCACCACCTATCCGCTCATCGAGGACGACGCTTCCCGGATGCTGTTCCTCGATGGCCGGCTCCGCAACCGCCCGGTGCGGCTGACTGCCGTGCGCAAACCGGGGACCAAGGACCTGCGCGTGGTCCTGGTGCAGACCGTCAAGGACGGCAAGGTGTACGACGTGGACTACTGGTGCGACATCTGCCAGATCAGCACCAACTATCCCGGCAAGTGCGTCTGCTGCGGCGACGACACCGAGCTCCGCGAGCGACCGGCCAAGTGACCGCCGGCCTGGGAGCCGGCCGCCGCGGCCCGTATCATAGCGGTGCGGCCGCGGACCCGCGCCGCTCCTCCCGCCGAAAGGGGTGTCCATGCAGGCGAAGCTGGCCCTGGAAGACGGCACCGTGTACACCGGCCGGGCGTTCGGCGCCCGCGGCGAGCGGTTCGGCGAAGTCGTCTTCAACACCTCCATGACCGGCTACCAGGAGGTGCTCACCGACCCGTCGTACAAGGGCCAGATCGTCACGATGACCTACCCGCACATCGGCAACTACGGCGTCAACCGTGAGGACGAGGAGTCGCAGCGGCCGCAGGTCGAGGGGTTCGTCGTCCGCGAGCTGGCCCGCCACCCGAGCAACTTTCGCTCGCAACAATCGCTGCCCGACTACCTCGCCGACCACGGCATCCCCGGCATCGAGGGGATCGACACCCGGGCACTTGTCCGCCGCATCCGCGTCCGCGGGGCGATGAACGGCGTGCTGTCCACGACCAACCTCGACGACGCGGCCCTGGTCGAGAAGGCCCGCACGTCGCCGCACATGCTCGGCCGCGACCTGGTCAAGGAAGTCGTGTCGGAGAAGACGTACGTCTGGGCGGAGGGCCAGTCTCATCCGCTCACGAAACACGTCCTGCCTGCCCGGCCGGCGCGGCACCACGTCGTCGCCCTGGACTACGGCATGAAGTGGAACATCCCGCGGTATCTGGTGCAGGTCGGCTGCCGGGTGACGGTGGTGCCGGGGACGGCCCCGGCCGAGGAGGTGCTGCGGCACAAGCCGGACGGCGTGTTCCTGTCCAACGGCCCCGGCGACCCGGCCGTGCTCGGGTACGCCATCGACACGATCAAGAAGGTCATCGGCAAGGCGCCCGTGTTCGGCATCTGCCTGGGCCACCAGCTGCTCGGGCAGGCCCTGGGGGCGAAGACGTTCAAGCTGAAGTTCGGCCACCGCGGGGCGAACCAGCCGGTGCTGCACGAGCCCACGGGCCAGGTCGAGATCACGACGCAGAACCACGGGTTTGCGGTGGACATCGACACGCTGCCGCCGGACCTGGAGCCGACGCACGTCAACCTGAACGACCGGACGCTGGAGGGGCTGCGGCACAAGCGGTTGCCGGTGTTCAGCGTGCAGTACCACCCGGAGTCGTCGGCGGGCCCGCACGATAGTGCGTATCTCTTCGAGGAATTCTGCAAACTGATGGGATAATCGCGTCCCAAGCCCACCCGCGGCGGCGGGTGGGTTCTTCAGCGCCCTTGCTCACGAAAGACCCCCAAGCGTACGATGGCTCCGGTCGCCCCGCACGGAACACCGGAGGCTCCATGCGCCCCGCCCTCCTCGCCGCTACCGTTTGCGCACTTTTCGCGGCTTCTGCCTTTGCCGACGAAACCGGCACCGTCCACTTCAAGCCGATCGGTGACCAGTCGGAAGTGCCCGAGCGCTACCGCCTCACCGAGCGGTCCTTCGACTACGCGATGAAGCCGCTCCGCGACCTCCCTGCCAGCGGCGTCGAGGTCTACCAGGTCACGTTCCCATCCCCGGTCACGTCGCCGGTGACGGAGAACAACACCGTCTACGCCGAGTACTACCGGCCGAAGGGGGCCGGCCCGTTCGCGGC
The DNA here is from genome assembly GCA_036406755.1 of Gemmataceae bacterium. Lineage (GTDB taxonomy): Bacteria > Planctomycetota > Planctomycetia > Gemmatales > Gemmataceae > DASXAN01. Next base: position 1,315 of record DASXAN010001363.1, on the reverse strand, counting down.
CGTGATCGTGCTCGACATCACCGGCGGCGACCAGAGCCTGTCCCGGTTCATCGCCCGGACGCTGGCCCAGAACAAGATCGGCGGGCTGTTCGTGCAGATGGCGTACTACGGCCCCCGCCGGCCGCCGGGCAGCCGGGTGCGGATGCTCTCGACCGACATCCCGCGGACGATGGAGGCGGTCCGGCAGACGGTGCTCGACTGCCGCTGCGCGGCCGCGTGGCTAGCGAGCCGGCCGGAGGTGGACGCGAAGCGGGTCGGGATCATGGGCACGAGCCTGGGCAGCTTCGTCGCCACGCTGACGGGGGAGATGGAGCCGCGGCTGAGCCGGGTGGCGATCCTGCTCGGCGGCGGCGGGCTGGTGGACGCGTTCTACGACCACCCGCAGGCGGCCCCGTACCGGCGGGTGTGGGAGTTCCTGGGCGGGACGAAGGAGCAGGTGAAGGCGGCGCTGGCGCCGGTGGACCCGCTCACGAAGGCGGCCAACCTCCGCGGCCGGCCGGTGCTGATGATCGCGGCAAAGCGGGATGAGATCGTGCCGCCCAAGGCGACGGTGGCCTTGTGGGAGGAATTGGGCCGGCCGAAGATCGTGTGGTACGATACGACGCATTACGGTGCCGCCCTGTACATCTTCCAGGCGCTGAAGCCGGTCATGGAGCACTTCGGGGCGGAGTGAAGAAGAAAACGAAATGAACCACAGATGCACACAGATGGACACAGATAAGACAGATTGGATTTGTCTTATCTGTGTCCATCTGTGGTTCATTTCTTCGTCGCCTCGAACCGGGCGGCGATCGCCTTCAGCTCGTTGACCGGGTGGAACCCGTGCCCGGCCATCGGGCCGAACACGATTTCGCCGTCGAACGGCGGGTTGGCACTTTTCAGCGCCGCCTCCAGCCGCCGCACGGCGTTGTTGAGGAAGTAATCGTCCCCGTCGCCGGCGTAGATGTGCATCTTGCCCCGCAGTTTCGGCCCCAGGTCCGCCCAGTTCTTCGTCAGCACCAGCCGCAGGTCGTACTGCCGCCAGTGGACCGTGACCGAGTGGTCGATCGCCCCCGACTTCGGGTGCCAGAGTGGCTTGGGCAGCCCGTCCGGGCCGCGGGGGCCGAAGACCGCGTTCCAGGCGCACCAGTCCTTGCCCGACACCCACCAGCGGTTGCCCCGGCCGAGCACGTTCTCCACTTGGCACTCGTGCCGGACAGTGTACACCGTCTCGCCCATCACCGTCCGCTTCGCCGGCCGCTCGAACCCGAACCTGTTCACGTAGGCGTTCGCGTCGGCATAAATATCGATCAGTTCATACGAGCGGAAGTCCACC
>DASXAN010001362.1:0-5028 GCA_036406755.1 Gemmataceae bacterium | reverse complement strand
TCAGCCCCGAAGGGGCGGTACAGCGTTAGCCCAGGGCGCGAGCCCTGGGGAACAATCGCGCCACAACAATCCGGGAGCCCCGGAGGGGCGACACATTTCCGTGTGTCGCCCCTCCGGGGCTGCGTTGTTTTCGGCTCGTTGGTGACCCAGGGCTCGCGCCCTGGGCTAACGCTGTACCGCCCCTTCGGGGCTGAACCCGGCAACTGGGTTTCGCGGCTGAACCCGCAACCGCCCTCTCCGTCACGGGCGCTTGACTTCCCCGCGGAAAGGAGGACAATCGGGGCCGGAGTCACGGGCACCTTTTCGTACACCACCACCGTCGGGCGCGGGCCGCAGGATCCGTCGGCCGCGGGCGACCGTCCGGACCTGTGTGCCGCCCACCGCGGTGGCACCTCTCCTCATCGCGAGGGGGTCCGTCATGCTTCCCGTCCGCTGCCGCCGCGCGTTTACCCTGATCGAGCTGCTGGTCGTCATCGCGATCATTGCGATCCTCATCGGCCTGCTGCTCCCCGCCGTCCAGAAAGTCCGGGAGGCCGCCAACCGGACGAAATGCCAGAACAGCCTCAAGCAGCTCGGCATCGCCTTCCACAACTACCACTCGGCCCGGGGCAACTTCCCGGCCTGGGGGTTCGACTTCCCGGTCAACCCCCGCCCGGCCAACCCGTACGGCAACCAGAAGCAGGGCCACACCGCCCTGGAGATGGCCGCCGAGTACGTCGAGCAGGACAACCTAGCCCGGCTGGGCAACCGCGACATCTCCGTGCTCGACCCGCTCAACATGCCGCCCCCGGCCCCCGGGGCGTCCAACGTCGCCGCCACCATCCCGGTCCGGCTGTTCCTCTGCCCGTCCACCCCGGACGGCGACCTGCCGGCCAACTACGACCTGATCCTGGCCGCCTCCTTCGGCGTGACCGGGTTCAAGTTCCAGCGGACCGACTACTGGCCGTTCAGCGGCGTCGAGCCGAACACGCTGACCCGCTGCGGCGGCACGCCGCTGGTCACCCCGGCCAAGGGCATCCAGGACTCCGGCGCCCTGGGGCCGAAGGGGACCGCCCCCGGCAAGGGCAACAGCGTGGACGCCATCACCGACGGCACCAGCCAGACGCTGCTGATGACCGAGGCGGCCGGCCGCGGCGTGGCCGTCTACATCCAGGGCCGGCTCATCTTCCCCGTCGGCTCGACCCTGCCGCCGTTCCTGCCGATCCCGTCGCTGAGCTCCAGCGACAACGAGCCGTACGTCCGCGGGGCGTGGTTCGACCACAAGGGCACGCCGCTGCTGCGGGGCTACCGGGTGCAAGCCAACGGCAACCAGCTGGACACGTCGCAGACGACGGACGGGGCGTGCGACATGGTCAACGTGACCAACCACACCGGCCCGTACTCGTTCCATTCCGGCGGGGTGAACGTGCTGCGGTGCGACGGGTCGGTGGCGTTCATGCGGCAGACCATCTCGCCGCCGGTGCTGATCGCGTTCGTCACCCGGGCCGGCGGCGAGGCGGTCATGCCCGACCAGTGAGTCGTCCGGCTCGGCCGGAGAATTTCCCGCCTTTTTTCTTCCACCCGCAGCCACGGCTCCGTAGAATCATCGTCGCTTTTCCCGGAGCCTGGCGCGATGGTTGTTTCGCCGCGAGCCCCCGTTCGGCCGGCCCGCCCCGCCCCGGCTCATTTCGTCTTCACACCCGTCGCGCACCGCCAGGGCTTCACCTGAGTGCCGTGCCCCGCCTGACGGTCCGTCTGCCCCAACCCGTTTGTTGATGTTCGGCCGGTTCACCCGTCGGCGGCGCTGCCGCCGCGCGGGCTGCCGCCGTCGCCCCCGGTCGTATGACCGGAACCCGCCCCGATGCGCCCGCCGGGGCGGCGGTCGGAGTTCCCCTTGATCCCGCGCAAGGAGTGTGTGCCATGACTCAGTTCTCGAAGACCCCGAGCGTCACCCGGCCGCGCCGGCCCGCGTTCACGCTGATCGAGCTCTTGGTGGTGATCGCCATCATCGCCATCCTGATCGGCCTGCTCCTCCCGGCCGTCCAGAAAGTCCGCGAGGCCGCGGCACGGACGAAGTGTTCCAACAACCTCAAGCAGATCGGCCTGGCCATCCACAACTACCACGACGCGAACAAGCTCATGCCGCCCAGCCGGCTGGGGCCGCAGTACGCCACCTGGTGCGTGCTGATCCTGCCCTACCTCGAACAGGACGCCCTGTACAAGCAGTGGGACCTGACCAAGACGTACTACGTGCAGCCGGTGGCCGCGCGGCAGACGGCCGTGAGCCTGTTCTTCTGCCCGACCCGCCGGTCCCCGCCGATGCTCAGCACGCAGTTCGAGGTGTCCGGCACCGGCGTCCCCGACAGCCAGGAGCACCCGGGTGCCCTGGGCGACTACGCCTGCAACGGCGGCCAGTTCAGCGGCCCGATCGTGGACAACCCGGCCTGTAACGGCGTCATGTGCATGGCCGACGGGCAGAAGGCCAACAACCGCGGCATCGCCCTGACGGACATCCCGGACGGGACGAGCAACACGTTCCTGGTCGGGGAGAAGCACGCCCCGCTGAGCAAGTGGGGGCAGAGCGGCCCGTCGTGGGGCGAGGGGTCGGTCTACAACGGCGAGTTCCCGCGGAACTTCGCCCGGATCGCCGGCCCGCCCAGCTTCAACCTCGGCCAGGGGCCGGACGACCTGGCCGGCCCGTGGCACTGCAAGTTCGGCAGCTACCACCCCGGCGTCTGCCAGTTCCTGTTCGCCGACGGCCGGGTCACGTCGCTGTCCAACTCGACCGACCTGGCCACCCTGCAGGCGCTGGCGGTCCGCAACGACGGGCAGACCGTGCCGGCCCCATGACCGGAACGGTCGGGGCCGAATGAACGCGGCCCGGGTCGCCATCGCTGGCGACCCGGACCGTCATTACAGTACCCCCGGCAGGAGTCGGACCTGCGACCTACGGTTTAGGAAACCGCCGCTCTATCCGCTGAGCTACGGGGGCCACGCGGCCATTCTAGCAGACGCGGCCGCCGGCGGACCGGTTCGGTCGTCCGTTCGGGTGCGGCAACGGATCGCGGCGGCATCAGCCCCGGAGGGGCGGCACATGGTAGCCCAGGGCGCGAGCCCTGGGAATTGTCCGCGAGAATGAACGGGAGCCCCGGAGGGGCGGCAGAAGGTGTCGCCCCTCCGGGGCTCGGTTGCATCGGGTGACGTGAACCCAGGGCTACCATGTGCCGCCCCTCCGGGGCTAACACCCGCCACCTGTCACCCCGCGTCCCGACCGGGCGAGCGGCAAGCGGGTACCCCGCCCGCCGCTCGCCTCGCCGTTGCGCATACGACCCGCCGCCCGCTCGCCGGCGCGGCCGGCGGCCGTAAGCTAAACTCGACAGGGGGGGGTCTGAGTCTCACCGCGGAGGAGTCGTCGATGGGGGTGCCGTCCGGAAAGATCGTGGCGCGGCCGATGGTGGCGCGGGCGTGCGGGTGCGTGTGCGAGTTCCAGCACTACGCCGTGGACAAGTACCGGGCCGAGCGGCTGGCCAAGTTCCAGCAGACCCGCTGCCCGGAGTGCGTCGCCAAGATCCAGGAGGCGGAGCGGCTGGCCGTGGCCGCCCGGCCGCCCAAGGGCGAGGCCGTGCAATCGCTGCCGCCGGGGACCGTCGTCACGTTGGTCCGCCAGCCGGACGGCAACTGGGCCGGGACGCTGGCCGCCGCCGGCACGGAGGTGACGGCCCTCGCGGACGCCCTGCGGCCGCTGCCGGTGACGCTGGCCCAGATGTGGGCGGTGGCCCGCGCCGGCGGGACGTAGGGCGGTCGGCCGGCCGGCTCATCCCCCGCTTTTGGCGCACCAATTGCGGCGACCATACGGACATGGACGCCGATCAACTGGCCCGCAAGTGCCTGCTCACCGCCGCCGACCTTCGGCAAGAGGCGGTCGCCGCGCAGCGATCGGCGGTCCACGCTCGCCGCGCGTCCGAGCTGGCCATCGAACGGGCCCGCTGGCTGATGAGCCGGCCGTTCCACTTCACCGGGGCTGACTCCCGAAATCAGGCGGCCGGTCAGACCGATCACGTCTCGGACCCTTGGAAAATAGGGCCTCATGGCCCGGCCCGCCTCAGATAGCCGCCGGTCGCCCGCGATCCGGGCCGGTCCGCACTTCGCTTGCAAATGTTATTTTGTACACTATGCTTGAGCAGGCGCGGTTTGCTCCGCGCCGGGAGTGTGTTGTCGGGTGGGCCGAGAGCAAGGAGGCCCACCGGCAAGCGATCGGTGGGCCTCGCCAAGCTCGGCCCACCCTACTGAAGTCGGAATACCACATGTCGCCGCCTGCCGCATCACAAAAGGCTGTTTTGCGGCTGGGAAACCCGCCGGGGCCGGGGCGATGTCCCAAAATGTCCCAAAATGTCCGCCCAGAAAGAGATGTTATTCCGGTGGGCCTCCGGCTCGTGTCGCAAAATGTCGCATCCTGTCGCGTCAGGAAAAGATGTTGTTCGCCGGACCGGGGTGCCCGCCCCATTGAGTGACGCTCTCCGGTCCCCCGCGCGCGTCGAGCGCACGACCACATTTCGCCCCACGCCGCGGAACCTAGCGGCCCCTGCGGCCTTCGGTTTGTAGCCTAAAGTTGAACCGGGATGCCGACGCCGCCGTGGCGGACGGCCCCAGCCCCTCCGGTATTCTCTCAATAGCGGACCCCCCGATGTCAGACCGCCCGGCCCCCGGGTGCCCGCCGACCGACCCGTCGGTGTCGGACGACTCCCTCGTCCGCCGACTGCGGGCCGGCAGCGCCACGGCCGCCGACCGGCTCTACGACCGGTACGTGGCCCGGCTGCGGGCCCTGGCCCGGGCCAAGCTGTCCGCCGAACTGGCCGGCCGGGTGGACCCGGACGACATCGTCCAGTCCGTCTTCCGCCGGTTCTTCCAGGCCGCCAAGCGGGGCGACTACGACGCCCCGGCCGGGGACGACCTGTGGGACCTGCTGCTGGTCATCACGCTCAACCGCGTGCGGTCTGAGCAGGCGTACCAGCGGGCGGCCAAGCGGGACGTCCGCCGCACCACCCGCCC
>DASXAN010001361.1:0-5609 GCA_036406755.1 Gemmataceae bacterium | reverse complement strand
AACGGCGTGCACACGTTCAGCGTCACCCTCAAGAGGACGGGCACGCAGTCAGTGACCGCCACCGACAAGGCGACGTCGAGCATCACGGGGACCCAGAGCGGCATCGTGGTCAACCCGGCGGCCGCCAGTACCCTGGTGCTGGCGGGGATCGCCTCCCCGCTCACCGCCGGCGCCGCGGACGCCTTCACGGTGACGGCCAGGGACGCGTTCGGCAACACCGCCACCGGCTACCGCGGCACGGTCCACTTCACCAGCAGCGACAGCCGGGCGACCCTGCCGGCCAACTACACGTTCGTGTCCGGGGACAACGGCGTGCACACGTTCAGCGTCACCCTCAAGAGGACGGGCACGCAGTCAGTGACCGCCACCGACACGGCCAATAGCGGCATCAAGGGTACCCAGAGCGGGATCCAGGTCCAAGCCGCGGGCGCGGCCGGGCTGGCCGTCACCATGGCCCAGCCGACGACCACCGTGGGCACGGCCACCACCGTCACGGTCACGGCCCAGGACGCCTTCGGCAACACGGCCGACGACTACCGCGGCACCGTCCGCTTCACCAGCAGCGACACCCGCGCCGTCCTGCCGGCCAGTTACACCTTCGGCGACACCGACGACGGCGAGCACACCTTCACCGTCACCCTCAAGACGTCCGGCAACCAGGCGCTGGCGGCCACCGACACCGTCGCGGCCGCCATCGGCGGCACCGGCACCATCCCCGTCTACGGCGTCTGGGGCGAGACCAGCCTGGCCGACTTCGCCAGCGGCACCAACAACTCCACCCAGGAAACGAACGTGAGCGGCGGCGAGGTGCAGCTGCGGGCCGCCTTCAACGAGGACTTCAGCGGCACCGCCCTGAGCACCACCGCCTGGAAGAACGTCTCGCTGGCGCCGCTGGGGGGCGGGCCGACCAGCGTCGGCGTGTCCGGCGGCAACGTGTCGGTCGCCGGCGCGATCGTCCTGTCCAAACAGACCTTCAACCTGATCCCGATCGAGGGCCGGGTCAGCTTCGGCGCCACCCCCTTCCAGTACTTCGGCATGAGCACCGACTTCACGACCGGCGCCAACTCGGTGTACTGGGCCGCCTTCACCACCGGCGGCACCAACAACACGCTCTTCGCCGAAGTCAACGCCAACATGGACATCCAGCAGGTCAGCCTGGGGGCCATCCCGACCGGCTTCCACACCTATCAGGTCGAGCCGATCAGCGGCGGCTTCAACTTCTACATCGACGACGCCCTGAAGGCCACCATCATGAAGGCCGTGCCGACCTCGGCCGGGATGAAGGCCGTGCTGTCCAACTACTTCGGCGGCTCGCAGCCGACCCTGCAGGCCGCCTGGGTCCACGAGCTGAACTACGCCTCCGTCGGCACGTACACCTCTTCGGTCTTCGACGCCGGCCGGGCGGTCAACTGGGGCGCGGTCAATTGGACGGCCAGCCTGCCCGCGGGTACGAGTATCATCGTCGAGGTCCGCACCGGCAACACGGCGAACCCCGACTCCTCCTGGTCGTCCTGGTCGGCGGTCGCCGACGGCGGCGTGGTCGGCGGGTCGTCGCGGTTCCTGCAGTACCGCATCCGCTTCGTGACGACCGACCCGACCGCGACGGGGACGCTGTTCGACATCAGCTTCTTCTTCATGTAACGCACGGGTTCGCGGGGCCGCCGGGTTGATCGCGGGAGCGGAGCTTGATGAGTCGGGTCGACGTCTTCATTCCGTGTTACAAGTACGGCCACTTCCTGCGGGGGTGCGTGCGGAGCGTGCTCTGCCAGGAAGGCGTGGACGTGCACGTCCTCATCCTCGACGACGCCTCGCCGGACCACACGCCCGAGGTCGCGGCGCAACTCCTCCGGGAGGATAGCCGCGTCTCGTACCGGCGGCACGAGAGCAACCGCGGCCACATCGCGACGTACCACGAGGGCCTGGACTGGGCGACGGGCGACTACACGCTCCTGCTGTCCGCCGACGACCTGCTGACCCCCGGCGCCCTGGCCCGGGCGGGGCGGCTGATGGACGCCCACCCGGAGGTCGGAATGACCTACGGCCGGGCCGTGGCCTTCCAGGGGGACGGCCCGCCCCCGGCGATCCCGCCCGTCCCGGACGACTACCCGTGGCGCGTCCAGACGGGCCCCGAGTTCCTCGGAGCCGTGTGCGCCTCCGGCGCCAACCCGGTGGCGACGCCGACGGTGGTGGTGCGGACGCGCCTGCAGCGCCAGCTGGGCGGCTATCGGGCGGAGCTTCACCACTCCGGCGATTTCGAGATGTGGATGCGGTTCGCGGCCCACGGCTCCATCGGCTTCGTGGACGCCCCCCAGGCGTTCTACCGGTGGCACACGTCGAACATGACCCACACCTACAACGTGGGCACCGGCTTCCGCAACCTCGAACAAATGAAGGCCGCCTTCGACGTCTTCTTCCGGGACTGGGGCCACCTGGTCCCCGAAAGCGAACGGCTGCGGGCGACCATCGGCCGCTCCACGGGGGAGTTGGCGTTCTGGACCGCCAGCCGGGCGTTCGACCGGGGGGACCTCGCCACTTGCCGGCAGTACCTGGACTTCGCCCTGACCGCCTGGCCCCGGTTACGGTCCGGCGGGGCCTGGCGGCGGCTGCGGTGGAAGATGCTCCTGGGCCACCGGTGCTGGTCCCTCTCGCAGCCCATTCTCGACCGCCTGCGGGGCGTCCGCCCCGCGAACCTGTCGGGGAAGGCTTGACCGGGGGCGGCCGACGGCTCGCGGAATGACCGGTGTCATTGGGGCGAAGGTTCATGGGATCGACCGGCTCGGGACGACAGGGGTTCTCCTACCGGCGGGACGTCGACGGCCTGCGGGCCGTCGCCGTGCTGAGCGTCGTCCTCTGCCACGCCGGCCTCGGCCTCCCCGGCGGCTTCGTCGGGGTGGACGTCTTTTTCGTGATCTCCGGCTACCTGATCACGGGCCTGATCCTCAAGGACTTGCGGGCGGAGACCTTCTCGCTCGCCGACTTCTGGGAGCGGCGCGTCCGCCGCATCGTGCCGGCCCTGCTGACCGTCACGGCCGTGACCCTGGTGGCGGGCTGGTTCCTCCTGATGCCGGAGGCCTACGCCTCGCTCGGCAAGTCGGTCGCCGGGCTCACCCTCCTGATCTCCAACGTCCAGTTCTGGCGGGACACCGACTACTTCGCGGCGGCGGCCCGGGAGAAGCCGTTGCTCCACACCTGGTCGCTGGCGGTCGAAGAACAGTTCTATTTGCTCGTGCCCCTGGCCCTACTCCTGCTCGCGCGGGGGCGGCTGCTCAAGCGGGGATGGCCCCTCCTGACCCTGGCCATGATGGCGAGCTTCGGCCTGAGCGTTTACGGGATGCGCGGGCACGCCGACGCGACGTTCTACCTGCTGCCGACGCGGGCGTGGGAGCTCTTCGCCGGCTGCCTGCTGGCGTTCCTGCCGGCGGCGCGCCCGGGCCGCCCGGCCCTCCGCAAGGAGTTGTTGGCCGGCGCCGGACTCGCGCTCATCCTGGTCCCGTGCTTCCTCTACGACGAGAAGACCCCCTTCCCCGGGCTGGGCGCGCTGCCGCCGGTCGTCGGGACGGCCCTGTTGATCTGGGTCGGCCGGGATGCCTCGGCCCGGCTGCCGCTGGTCAACCGCGGCCTGGCCCGCAACCCCTTCGTGTTCGTCGGCCTGATCTCGTACTCGCTGTACCTGTGGCACTGGCCCCTGTTCGCCTTCGCCTGGTCGGCGAGCGTTCAGCCGCCGAGCCTCGGTCATCGGGTTTTGCTGGTCGTTGCCGGCCTGGCCCTGGCCGTCGTCTCCTGGCGGTACGTCGAGCTGCCGTTCCGCAACCGGAAACTGGTCATCACGCGCCCGCGCCTCGTAGGGGCGACCGGGCTGGCGTTCCTGAGCCTGCTCGCTGCCGGGGTGACGGTCTATTGCGGCGACGGCGTCGCAGGCCGGCTGCCGTCCGAGGCCCGGCACTTCGCGTCCTTCTTTCAGAAGGACCTGCGCTATAACCGCAGCCTGGAGGCCGAAGACGTCCCCGGGAATCTGCTGCACTTCGGCAACGCCAACGCCCCCGCCGAAATCCTCGTGTGGGGGGACAGCCACGCGATGAGCCTGTTGCCCGCGATCGAAAGCCTCTGCCGGGAAACCGGCGTCGCGGCGTGTGCCGCCACCCACCGCTCCACGGCCCCCGTGACGGGCTGGTTCAACCGGTCCAAGTTCGGGATGCAGGAGCGGGCCCTCCCGTTCAACGCGGCCGTCCTCGACTACGCCCGGGCCGGCGGCATCCGCAAGGTCGTCCTGGCCGCGTACTGGAACACCTACTTCCCCGACCCGGAGTTCCCGGCCGCCTTGCTGCGGACTGTCGACGCCCTGCGGGCGGCCGGGGTCGAGACCTACTTCGTGAAGGACGTGCCCACCTACGGCTTCAACGTGCCCAAGGCCCTGGCCCTCTACAGCCTGCACGGCCGCGACCCGCACGCCCTGGCCCTGCCGGTGACCGAGTACGAGGCTGCCAACCCGTTTCACGCATCCTTCCTGCCTGGACTGAAGGAGCGCGGGGTTGTTATCCTGGATCCCGTCCCGGTGCTCCAGGCCCGCACCGCGTCGACCGACGACATTCTGCCGTTTGACGCGTCCGGGTCGTTTTACCGCGACGAGCAGCACCTGGGCACCTACGGCGCCCTGGCGGTCAAGCCGCTTTTTTCCCCGGTCTTTACCGACGCCCGTTCGCAGCGGCCCGCGGGGGCCGGGGCGGACCTCCGCTACGCCGGGCGGGGCGCGAAGGCCTTCGCGCCCGCCCCCGGGCCGGCGCGGGCCGGCCTTTCCCAGTGACGAGAAGGGATGCGATGACCCCGATGATTGCCGTCGATCGGCTTTCCAAACAATACCGCCTCGGCAGCCGCCGGCGGGGGGAGTACTCGACCCTGCGGGACACCCTGGCCCAGGCGGCGGGCGCGGCCTGGCGCCGGCTGCGCGCCCCGCGGCGGCCCGCCGGGGCCGACGGGCCGCGGACACTCTGGGCGCTCAAGGACGTGTCCCTGGAGGTCCCGGCGGGCGAGGTGGTCGGCATCATCGGCCACAACGGGGCCGGGAAGTCCACGCTCCTGAAGATCCTCAGCCGGATCGTCGAGCCGACCAGCGGCCGGGCCGCCGTCCGCGGCCGGCTCGGCAGCCTCCTGGAGGTCGGGACCGGGTTTCACCCCGAGCTGACCGGCCGGGAGAACATCTACCTCAACGGCGCCATCCTCAACATGGGCCGGCGCGAGATCGACCGCAAGTTCGACGCCATCGTGGACTTCGCCGAGATCGCGGACTTCATCGACACGCCGGTGAAGCGCTACTCCAGCGGCATGTACGTCCGGCTCGGGTTCGCGGTCGCGGCCCACATGACGCCGGACATCCTGCTGGTGGACGAAGTGCTGGCGGTCGGGGACATGAAGTTCCAGCGCAAGTGCATGGAGCACGCCAAGCACCTGCGCGACAACAACGCCACGGTGGTCATCGTCTCGCACAACATGTTCTCGATCAAGGCGATGTGTACCCGGGTCGTCTACATGTCGCACGGGCAGGTGGTCTACGACGGCTCCCCGGAGGGGGCGATCGCCCTGTACGAGAAGGACAGCCGCCTGGCGACCCCCGC
>DASXAN010001360.1:0-3940 GCA_036406755.1 Gemmataceae bacterium | reverse complement strand
CACCCGGCCGTCCTTAGTGCATTCCACATCGAATCCGTGCTTGCCGGCCAGCTCCGTCCAGATTTGGTCCACCAAACAGGGCTTGCCGCCCTTGACCTGGACGACCGGGTGCTGAAAGCCTTGCGAGCGGCTGTAGACGAGCAGGCGCTTCTTCTTGGCGTGAGGGGCGGGCGCGGCCCAGCCGAGGGGGAAGCCGGTCGCGCCGGCGGCCAGCGCGGCGGCCCCGGCAGTCCGCAGCAGTTGGCGGCGGGTGAGCATGGGAGGGAGTCCTCGCGGCGTTGAAGGGGCGGGCGGGGCAGTCCGCCGTCAGTGTACGCGCGGCCGCGCGGATTGCCAGAAGTCAAAGACGGTCGGAGGTGTCACGCAGCCCGCCGGATCAGCGGCGGGGCGGGCAGGCAGGCGAGGAAACGGGTGAACTCATCGTCGAACCGCCGGGGGTGGAACTGCTCGGCCTGCCGGCGTGCGGCCGTCGGGTCGAACTCGCCCGCCAGTGCCTCGAACCGGCGGATCGCTTCCACCAGACAGTCGACCGACTGCTCGGCGAACAATATGCCGGTCGGTTCAGCCACCGAATCGGTGGGCACGACCGTTTCAGCCGCGCCGCCGCGGCCGAACGCGATCACGGCCGTCCCACACGCCTGCGCCTCGACCGGGACGATGCCGAAGTCCTCTTCGCCGGGGAACAGCAGTGCCCGACAGCGGCGGAAGTGGTCGCGGATCGACTCGTCGGACTGCCAGCCGAGGAACGTCACTCCCCTGCCGGCGAGCGCCCGCAGCCGCCGCCCGTCCTGGCCGGTGCCGATGACGAGTAACTTCCGTCCCAGCTGACGGCATGCGGCTACGGCCAGGTCGATCCGCTTGTACGGGGCGAATGCCGACACCACGAGGTAGTAATCCTCGCGCCGAACAGGGGCCGGACGGTAGAAGTCCGTGTCCACCGGCGGGTAGATGACCACACTCTCCCGGCCGTAGCACTCGCGAATGCGGTCCCGGATCGTCCGACTGATGGCGACGAAGTGCGTCACGCGGTCGGCCGTGGCCCGGTCCCAAGCCCGCACCCCGGCCAGCAGTCGCCCTGCGAGCCACCCGGCTGGCCGGCCGAGGCGGCCGAAGTAGGCGTCCCGCATGTGCCAGGCGTACCGCATCGGCGTGAAGCAGTAGCAGACGTGGGGGACCCCCGGCGGCGGGACGGCGGCCTTGGCAACACAGTGGCTCAGGCTGACGACCAGGTCGCAGGCCGGCAGCTGCCAGCGGGCGGCCAGCGGCAGGAGCGGCAACAGGTACCGGTAATACCGCTCGCGGCCGGGCAGGCGCTGGAGGATCGACGTGATGATGCGCCGTTCCTCGATCGGCGGCGACACGCTACCCGGGGCGTGGAGCAAGGTGCAGAGTGGCGCGTCGGGCCAGCGGCGGCAGAGCCGCTCAAGGCACTTCTCGCCGCCGCGCATGCCGGTCAGCCAATCGTGGACCAGGACGACCCGGGAAAAACGCGCGTCCATGCGGGCAGCTCCGTGGCGCCGGGTGAGGACCGAATCGGCCGGGCCAGTGTAATCTCGCCGCCCGGCGGCGCAAACGCCGATTTGACGGCCCTGCCAATTCCGACATGCGCGCCCAATTTGTGAGCTATGATTGTTAGACCGCCGCGCGACCCGAGTTGACGACCCTGCGCCCGCCGGCAGAATAACGAAAGGTCTCCGGGTCGCCCGGATCTCACACCGCCACCCGCTTGCATGCCCTAAGCGCGTTCGGAACGGGCGGTTCCGACCGAAGGAGCGGCGGCGCGATGCCGGGCCAAGGGCCGTCCGGCGGGCCGGGACGGCGCAGCCCGGCGATCAGCACCCGTTATCTGGGAAGCAGCATGTACCCCCTCAACGTCACATTGGTCGGCTGCCAGGACAGCGTGCAGCGGAACGTCTTGAGCATGTTGATCAACCAACAGGCGAGTCTCGACGGCCAGTACGCCGACGTCGATTCCGCCGTCACCGCCCTCCGCGACGACCACGGCGGTATCCGGCTTTTCATCGTTCACGTCCCCGACCAGTTCCTGCTGCCCAAGCTCCGCCAGCTCGTCGGGGTGTTCCCCGGCCACCCGGTCATGGCCCTCGTGGACACCCTGAATGACCCGTCCGTCCTCCTTGGGGCGATGCGGTCCGGGGCGTCGCAGGTCGTGCCGCTGCCGATTCAGCCGGACGACTTCAAGGCGGCCATGGACTGCATCGCCCAGCAGTACGGCCACACGTCGGCCCAGAACCAGGCGATCTGCGTGTCAGGCGTCACCGGCGGGTGTGGGGCGACCGTCCTGGCCGTCAACCTGGCCAACGAGATCGCCTCCCAGCACGGCCAACAGGTCATCCTCAGCGAGCTGTCGCTGCAAATCGGAAAGCTGGCCGCCTACCTCGACATCAACCCCGAGCACACCACCTTCGACCTGCTCAACGACGGCGAGCGGGTTGACCCGCAGATGGTCCAGCGGGCGCTGACCCACGTCGCCGATCGCCTCGACGTGCTCGTGGGCGAGTACCGAGCCATCACCCCGGTGCAGGCGTCGGCCGCGAGCGTGATCCGGCTGGTGGACTACTGCCGGTCATTGGCCAACGTCGCGCTCTTCGACGTGCCATGCACCTACGACGACATGTACTTCGAAACGCTGGCCATCGCCGACCAGGTGGTGCTGGTCGGTGAGCAGAAGATCCCATCGATCCGCACGCTCAAGCTGGTGTGCGAGGCCCTGTCCCGGATCGACGGCGCCCGAAAACTACACATCATCATCAACCGCTACGACCCGCGGATGCCCGGCTTCGGGGCCGACCGGCTCAAGACGCTCCTCGAGGTGTCCGACATCCTCACCGTCTGCAACGATTACGCGTCGGTGATGGCGTCAATCAACCACGGCCGGCCGCTCCGGCAGGAAGCGCCGCGGTCGCCCGCCCTGGCAGACCTGAGCAAGGTCGTGCACACGCTGCTGGCCGGCCAGGACCGGCCGGCGGCGCCGACCAAGTCGGCCGGCGGCAACGGCACGGGCGGCGGCATCAGCAAGCTATTCAAGCGGTTCGGGCTGAAATCCTGACCCCCCGTTCATTCGCCGCCGCGGCCCGCCCGGTGATCCGGGCGGGCCGCGGCCGTTTCTTGCAGCGCGACCATTCTTGCACCGCCGGGGCCGCAAAAGTAGAATCGGAGTGCACCCCGACTCGCGTCCGACGTGAAGGTGAAGCATGGCGTCGCTCCGCGTGCTCAAAGGTGGCACCCCGAACCAGCTTCTGCCGCTGGACAAGCCGACGATCGTTCTCGGCCGGGAGCAGAAGGACTGCGACTACGTCATCCCCAACCAGGCCGTCAGCCGCGTCCATGCCCGCATTACCCTGGTGCAGGGCCGGCACTACATCGAGGACCTGAAGAGCCGGAACAAGACTTTCGTCAACAACAAAGTAGTCGAGACACCGACCGCGCTGAACGACCAGGACCGGATCAAGATCTGCGACTTCCTGGCGACCTACCATGCCGATGCGGCCATCAAGACGCCGCTCCCCGAGCACATGCGGCCGACCGGCCCCGAGGACGACGCGGGCGACGGCCCGTCCACCGTGCAGGCCACCCTCGGCCGAATCCCCCAGCAGCAGCTCCTTGAAACCCAGCCGGCCGACCGCATCCGGGCCCTGCTGGACGTGGCCAACGCGCTAGCCCAGACCTTGACCATCGACGACCTGTTGCAGAAGGTGGCCGACATCCTGCTCACCACTTTCCGGCAGGCCGACCGGTGTTTCGTCATCATCCGCGACGAGGCGACCGGGCAGCTCATCCCGCGGGTCATCAAGACCCGCCGCCCGCAGGCCGACGGCAGCCCCCGGTTTAGCAAGACGATCGTCCGCAATTGCCTCGAGTCGCAGCAGGCGTTCCTGAGCGAGGACGCTTCGACGGACAGCAAGTTCTCCCTGTCCCAATC
>DASXAN010001359.1:0-2090 GCA_036406755.1 Gemmataceae bacterium | reverse complement strand
GCCGCGGGTCAACGGGTCGCCGGCCGCCGCGGACATGCGTCACTCCCTGTCCGACAACGAAGAGCGGGCGGTCGCGCAGATTTGTCTAAAAAACGAACCACAGAGGCACAGAGAACACAGAGGGAAGAAACACAGAGAAGAAGGGAAGAAATTGAATCTTCTTTTCTTCTCTGTGTTTCTTCCCTCTGTGTTCTCTGTGCCTCTGTGGTTCGTTCGCTTACCGGCCTTCGCGGAGGCGGTCGCCGAGGAAGTTCTCCAGGTCCTCGATGGCGTAGATCTTCTGGATCGTCGCCTCGACGTCGTACTCGACCCGGCGGTAGTGGATGGTGTCGTCTTCCAGCAGGATGTAGCACGCCCGCCAGTCGCCGTCCCGCGGCTGGCCGACCGACCCGACGTTGCACAGCGTCTTGCGGCCGTCGAGCTTGTACGAGTACTCGACCTCCTCCGGGCTGTGGAACTGCAAGCTCTCCGTGAAGATGCCCGGGACGTGGGTGTGGCCCTGGAAGCAGTACCGGTCCACCAGGGCGAAGATCCGCTCCATCTTCCGCTGGTTGTAGATGTCCTCGGGGAAGACGTACTCGTTGAGCGGGTTGCGGGCGGAGCCGTGCACGTACAGGTAGCCGTTCTCCCGGTGGGACCGCGGCCGCTCGGCCAGGAACTCCCACCGCCGGGACGTGGATTCGCGGTCACCGAACGGGGTCTCGAGCTGGGCCCGCGTCCAGAAGATGGCCCGCTCGGCCGAGGCGTTGAACCCCTCCGGGTCGAACATCGCCCCCTGGTCGTGGTTGCCCAGCAGCACGATCTTGCACTGCATGACGAGGTCGACGCACTCGCGGGGGTTGGGGCCGTAGCCGACCACATCGCCGAGGCAATAAATCTCCTCGACGCTGTGCTGGCCGATGTCGGCGAGCACCGCTTGCAACGCTTCCAGGTTGCTGTGGATGTCGCTGATGATCGCCTTCACGCCAGGCCTCGTGCGGGAATCAATGGGCGGAGAGCCCGGCGAACCGCTCGACACCCCGGTTCGAGGTGGCGGCCCCTGGGACGACGAAGATCGGGGTCCATGCGCAGTCTACTGGCATCCCGCAAACCCTGTCAAGGGACTGCCTTTCGCCGGGCCGCGGGGGGGTCGCTAAACTCCGGTGCCCCCGGACCGACCCGCACACCCGTTTCAACCCGCCTCGCCGCGCAGAGTGTCGCTTAACTAGAAGAACGGATCGCCGGCCGCCCGTCCGCCGTCTTGACAGTCTTTCCCGGTCGAACTATCGTCCCCGGCCCCCGCGTCCGCCGACCCGGGGCAAGGAGGCCGATTGTGCAACTCATCGCACCTGACATTTTCGCCGAAGTCGGCCGATTGTCCACCGGGGCGTGCGTCATCGGGTTCGCACTGGGCTTCCTGGTCTGGCTGACCGGGTGGTGGCGGCACCGGTTCTGGGTGGCGGCCGGGCTGACGGTCGCGGCCGGCATCCTCGGCCTGCAATCCGGCCGGGCGTCCGGCGTGCAGCCGCTGGTGGCCGGGCTGCTGGCGGCCCTGGCGGCGGGCTACCTGGCGCTGGAGCTGGCTCGCCTGCTGGCGTTCGCCGGCGGCGGGGCGGTCGCCGGGCTGGTCGTGCAGACGTTCCTGCCGACGCTGCACGAGCCGCTGTTGGCGTTCCTCGCGGGTGGGCTCCTGGCCGTGCTCCTGTTCCGCCTGTGGATGCTGGCGGTCACCGGCTTCGTCGGGATGCTGGTGATGACCTACACGGGCCTGGCCCTGCTCGCCCGGTGGACGCACCTGGACAGCCCGGCGGTGGTGGCCGCCAGGGTCGGCCTGATCAACGGCGTCGTCATCGCGGGGGCGGTGGCCGGCGTCTTCGTGCAGGCGAAGTTCGACTCGTGGCGGTCCAACCGCGGCAAGCGGATGAAGGCGAAGGTGATGGCCACATTCAGCGAGGACGAGCGTACGGCGCTGAAGAAGGCGTCCGCGGCCAAGGGTGGGGGGGCGTGGGGCAAGTTCTTCAAGCCCAAGAAGGCGGGGTGACTGGCACCTTTCACCGGCCGGATTACCCTGCTACCCTATCGGTGCGCCACCGGTCCTGGCGCTCCCGTAG
>DASXAN010001358.1:0-1854 GCA_036406755.1 Gemmataceae bacterium | reverse complement strand
GAGCCGAACGCCCGCCGCAGGAACACGATCGCCCGCCGGAACTGGTCGTCGTCCAGCGACGCGACGTACCCGGCCAGCTCCGCCCAGAGCGGCTGGCGGGCCAGCAGGGCGGCCCGGTTCCGCTGCGACAGCCCTTCGAACCACCCGGCCCCGAGGTCGGCCGGGATGCCCGGCGACAGCCGCCGCGACACCTCCCGGGCCAGCTCGTCCGTCGCCATCAAGCCGCGCTCCAAGAGCACCGCGCAGGCGTAGCCGGACAGCAGCGGGTTGCGGTCGTCGGCGTCGGAGAGCTTGCGGAGTCGTTGCACCCATAGCTCGCCCTCGACCCGGTCGTGGTGCTCCAGGCTGACGCGGTTCAGTTCATCGATCGACACGACCAGGTCTTTGGCCGCGGCGTTGTCGCAAGCCGCGGCCGCATGGAGAGCTAGCGCCCCCTGGACGAACAGCCCGTCGATCAGCGGCAACAGCGGCGACGGGTCGAACTTCCGCACGTCGCCGTACCGGACGACCAGGCTCAGCTGCGCCGCGGCGTGGGCGATCGCCTTCAGGTCCGAGCTGACGGCCGCCAGCTCCTGTAAGCGGGAGCGGGCCAGGTCCATCGATGCGGCCAGCCCGCACTGGCAGGCGTCCCGAACCACGTCGGCCGCCTGGTCGATGCCGGTGGCCGCGTCCAGCCGTTGCTTGAACCGGAACGCCGTCGCCAGCTCGACCGTCTCGCCGAGCAGCACCGCCTCGACGAGCGCGATCTCGGCCTCCGGCGTCCACTGGAGCTTCCACTTCTCGGCCCAGGTGGCGGCCTGCTGGCCGGTCGGCAGCGGCTTGGCGAACTCGACGCCGAGCACCCGCAGCCGGTGGAAGAAAGTGGAGCGGTTCAGGTCGAGGAAGGCGGCGTCGGCGCTCTTGACGTGGCGGTTCTCCCGCAAGTCCAGGGTCAGTTCCTCGGCGACGGCTTTGCGGTACTTGTCCAGTTTCAGCCGGGCGACGAGCCGGTCGAAGTCCTCCTGGATGGACGTGCGGACGACGCCGCGGGGCAGCTCGCCGATGGCCGTGCCGACGTTGACGTGGGCCAGCGCCTCGGCCACGGTCGAGCGGTCGCCGTGGCCGACGAGCGTAACGGCGGCGTCCTGCAGGTCGGCGAGCGTCGGGGCGGCGCCGTCATGCAGGGCGGCCAGGGTGCGGGCCAGCCGGACGCCCTCGATCACTTCGGCCGTCGAGCGGTGTGTGCCGGCCGAGCGCAGGTGCCGCACCACGTCCGACAGGTAGCGGTGCGGCAGCTCGTCCAGGTCGCCGGCCGTCATCCGATCCCAGACCAGCTCGAAGTAGGCCGGGGCGTGGTTGCCGGCCCCGTATCCCGACTGGCTGGACAGCTTGAAGTACGAGTACGGCATCAGCGTCAGCTTGCTCGACCGGCGGCGGAGCGACGCGAGTTCCTCGTCGGCCATGGCCGGCAGGTCGGGCGTCAGTACCGGCGCGTGGAAGGCACCGACGACGGCCACCACCTGCTCCGGCCTCACGCCGCCGTCAAGCACCTCGCGGATGCGGCGGCGCATGAACGCCTCGCGGATGAGGTTCTCGGCCCGCCAGACCGGCGGGTCGGGCTCGTCCCGCAATTCCCGGCCCAGGGCGATGGCGGCGGCCCGGTAGGCGTTTGGCGACAGGTTGTGCTCGAACCGCCGCTCCCAGTAGGTGTCGTAGTCGGCCTCGCCGGCCCGCTCAGCGATCCGGTCATAGACGGACCGCTCCGGCTCCGGCCGCCACGCCGGCGACGATTCGGGAGGGCGATCTTCGGGAGGGCGAGGCTCCTGCCGAGCCGGGGGCGCAGCCGGCTCGGCAGGAGCCTCGCCCTCCCGAGCC
>DASXAN010001357.1:0-1853 GCA_036406755.1 Gemmataceae bacterium | reverse complement strand
TGGCAGTGCTGGTACATCAGCTGCGGGACGCTGTCCGTGTCCTGGTACGGGTGCTTGCTGGTGAGCAGGCAGTAGTAGGTGGCCCCCAGCGAGTAGACGTCGCTGCGGTGGTCGAGCGGCCTGGCCTCGCACTGCTCCGGGCTCATGTAGAACGGCGTGCCGACGACGGTCCCGGTGCGGGTGAACTGCCGGCCGGCGTCCGCGGCCGCCTTGGCCAGGCCGAAGTCGGCGACCTTGATCGACCCGTCGGCCGTCCGCATGAAGTTGGCCGGCTTGATGTCCCGGTGCACCAGGCCGGCGGCGTGGGCCGCCCCGACCCCGCGGCAGGCGTCGGCCAGGGCCTGCGTCGCCTCCAGCACCGGCAGCGGTTGCCCGCCCGCCAGGCGGTCGTCCAGGCTGCCGCCGGCGGCGTACTCCAGCACCAGGTAGTACGACTTACCCTCCTGGCAGATTTCGTGGATGGCGACGACGTTCGGGTGGCTGAATTTCCCGACCGCCTTCGCCTCGGCGAGGAACCGGCCCAGGGCCGTCTCGTCGGCCGCCAGGTGGTCGGCGAGGACCTTGATCGCCACGTCCCGCTCGATGAGCGTGTCGTGGGCCTTGAGGACGACGCCCATGCCGCCCTGGCCGAGCACGCCGGTGATCCGGTACTTGCCGAGCACCGACCCGACGGCGGGCATGGCGCCGGCGGCCGGCCGCGGGTCCCCGGTGGACGTGGCGGGGGCAAAGCCGACCGTGTCAAAGGGGGCGGTCCCCTTCGCCGCGTCGTCCGCCGGCGGCGGGGTCGCGGCCCGCGGCTCCGTTTCCGGCGTCATGGCAACCGCCCTCCGAAGGGCGCGAGATGGTGAACGTCGGCTGCGCGTCAGACGCCCGCGCCGCCGGGGCGGTGAACGTCCCGCGACGTGCTTTCGTCAATGGCGTGATCTTGAGTAGACTCGATGGCGGGCCGCCTCTCAAGCCCAAAACGGCAAAACGTTTGCGGGCTAGCCCATGGTCGATGACGACACCCGCACCGCCCACGTCGGGCCAAACCCTGACGCCGGCTAGGGCCGCCGGACCTTCGCCGGGTTGTGCCGGTACCGCAGCACCTTGACAGCCTCGATCGTAATCATCCCCTCACCCACCGCCTCGTCCAGGAACGGCAGCAGCGCCCCCACCTTGTCGGCCGTGTCCACGATCTCGACCACCACCGGCAGGTCGGTGGACAGTTCCAGTAGCTTGGTCGTATGCACCCGGCTGTTGGCCCCGTACCCCATCGCCCCGTGCAGCACAGTCGCCCCGGCTAGGCTCAGCTCCTTGGCCTTGAGCACGATCGCCCGGTAGAGCGGTTCGCCCTCCCAGGTGTCCGACTCGCCGATGAACACCCGCAACAGCTGGCCGTTCTCGCTCAGGTGCATGGCCGGGAACTCCTCGGGCGTCGGCAGCGTGGACAGGTCGGGCACGGGGCCGGGGACGGCCAGGGAGTCCGCCCGGCCGCGTTCGTGGCGGTAGAGCAGGACGTGGCCGCGCTCCAGCGTCGCCAGGCCTTCGTGGACCACCTCCTCCACGGTTGACAGGAATTGGCCGATTGCCGCCGGGGTGTCCACGAACTCGATGACGACCGGCCGCCGCTCGGCCAGCGACCACACGCCCTCTTGCAGCAGGCGCCCGTCCACCCCCAGGCCGAAGAACCCGCGCAACACGGTCGCCCCGGCCAGCCCTTGCGCCCGCGCCCGCTGGACGAGGGTGTCCGCGGCCGACCGCCACCAGCCGTACTTGTCGGTGTTGCGGAGGTAGACGCGGAGCAGCACCTGCTCGCCTTCGAGCTTCATGGCCGAGCCTCATCATGCCCGGGAGGGCGAGGCTCCTGCCGA
>DASXAN010001356.1:0-6730 GCA_036406755.1 Gemmataceae bacterium | reverse complement strand
GGGCTTCGGAGACTCAGCCCCGGCCACCCGGCGAGATGTGACGATAGCGGGGGACCATGAAGCGGCTCATCCGGTGGGTCATCATCCTCGGCGGCCTCGGGCTGGTCGGCTGGGCCGTCTCCCGGCCGGCCGCGGCCTGGTTGCGGGAACGGAGCCGCGTCCAGTACCGCGAGGCCGAGGTCACCCGCGGGGCCGTCGTCGCCGTCGTCAACTCCACCGGCACCGTCAAGCCGGTCCAGTCCGTCTCCGTCGGCACGTTCGTCTCCGGGCCGATCGCCACCATCCGCGTCGACTTCAACGACGAGGTCAAGAAGGGCGACGTGATGGCCACCATCGACCCCCGCATCTACGAGGCGGCCGTGGCCCGGGACCGCGCCTTCCTGGCCAACCAGAAGGCGGGAGTCGAGCGGGCCAAGGCCCAGCTCCAGCAGGCCCGTAACGACGAGGCCCGGGCCAAGGCGCTGCGGGCGGAGAACCGGACGTTCATCTCCGACACCGAGATGGACCAGTTCAAGTTCAAGCGGATGACGCTGGAGGCTGAGTTGGCCCTGGCCGAGACGGCCGTCGCCCAGGCCCAGGCCAGCCTGGACACGTCGGAGGCGAATCTGGGGTACACCAAGATCGTTTCCCCGGTGGACGGGGTGATCATCGACCGCAAGGTGGACCCCGGGCAGACGGTGGCGGCGTCGTTCCAGACGCCGGAGCTGTTCGTCGTCGCCCCGGACATGCGGAAGGAGATGCGGGTGTTCGCGTCCGTGGACGAGGCCGACATCGGGCAGATCCGCGAGGCCCAGCGGACCGGCCAGCCGGCGCGGTTCACCGTGGACGCCTACCCGGACGACCTGTTCAGCGGCACCATCTTCCAGATCCGCCAGAACTCGACGACCACCCAGAATGTGGTGACGTACCCGGTGGTCGTCTCGGCCCCGAACCCGGACCTGAAGCTGCTGCCCGGGATGACGGCGAGCCTGTCGTTCCAAGTGGGGGAGATGAAGAACGTGCTGCGGGTGCCCAACGCGGCCTTGCGGTTTTACCCGCAGCGGGAGCAGGTCCGGCCCGAGGACCGGAAGCTCCTGGAGGTGGCGGCCGGCACGACGACGGAGAACGACCAGGACCGGTCGGACACGAACCTGTCGGCCCAGGACAAGGCGGACGCCCGGCGGAAGCGGAACCGGCGGCACGTGTGGGTGGTGGACGGGGAGTGGCTGCGGGCGGTGGAGGTGACGGTCGGGCTGAGCGACAGCAAGCACACGGAGCTGGTGTCGGGCGAGTTGCACGAGGGCGACAAGCTGGTGACGGGGGTGCAGCCGAAGAATTGAGCGGAGGCCGCTTGCGCCTATGCGGCTTCAACCGCATAGCCGCAAGCGGCAATTCGCTACGCCCCCGGCGCCGCCGGCAGCTCGACCACCACCGCCTCGCCGCCCGGCATCGCCTCCGCCCGCAGACTACCGCCCAGCCGCCGCACCAGCGACTGGCACGCCGCCAGCTCCAGCCCATACGCCCCGTCCGTCGCCACCGGCCCCTCCAGAAACTTGGCTAGCGACCCCTCGGCCGCCCCGGCCGCCTCCAGCCGCAAGGCCGCCGCGGTCCCGGCCGGCTTCGTCGCCAGCGTCAGTGAGCCGCCGCCGGCCACCGCCCACGCCGCCGCGGACACCAGGAACCGGCACAGCCGCCGCAGGTCTGCCGCCGGCCCGGACACCAGCGGCAGCCCGTCCGCCAGCCGCAACTCCAGCGGCACCTCGCCCTCCCGGACCGACCCGCCGGCCGGCCGCACCCGCGGGCCGCCGTCCGGCCCGGCCGCCCGCTCCAGCGCCTCGGCCGCCGCCGCCGCCGCCCGGCCCAGGTCAGCCGGGGCCGCCTCGCCGGCCCGGCGCCGGCGGTACTGCTGCAACTGCTTAACCACCGCCGCCACCGCCTTGCCCTGCCGCTTGATCCCCTGCAGCTCGGCCTTGGCGGCCTCGGGGGCGGTCATCTCCATCACCGCCAGCTGGAGCATCAGGGTGTTGAGGAAGTTGTTGAACTCGTGCGTCACCGGGCCGACCACCTCGCCGACGTCGGCCAGCCAGTCGCGGTCGGCCAGGTCGTCGGCCAGGGCGGCGCGGTGCAGTGCCTCGGCCGCGGCCCGGGCACCGGCGGCCAGGGCGGGGGCGTCCTCGGCCGGGACGGCCGCCGCCAGCCCGCCGTACCGCCGGCCGCCGGCTTCCAGTGAGGCCACGCGGACCGCCGCGCCGCCAGCCTCGGCGTCCCCGGTCGGGCCGGCCAGGCGGTCCCGCAGGGCAGCGGCCAGCTTCGGGTCCGGCCGGCCGGCGGCGTCCGCCGCCACGGCAACCCCAGCGGGGCCGTCCAGCCGGCAGGCGACGACGGCTGCGGTCGGCCACGCGGCGCGCACCGCCGCGGCCAAGGCGGCGGCACGGTCGGCGCCCCGGCCGGCGGCCTCCGCGGCGGACCGGGCGCGGTCCAGGAACGCAACCAACTCGGCGGCGGAGAGGGCCATAGTGAGTCCCAGCGCGAGACGGGTCGGGACGCTACGAAACAAATCCCGAGCACTAAGTCCCAGATTCCAAGGAAGCCCGGTCGGGATTTGGGATTCGGTGCTCGGGATTTGTTTCGTCAGGTGTCCTTGAACGACGACTTTTCCAACTTGTATTCGGCGATCTTGGCGCTGATGCTGCGGCGGGACAGGCCGCAGATGCGGGCGCAGCGGCCGACGTTGCCGCGGGCCTTCTTCAGCGCCTTCTTGATGTACTGGTGCTCGACCTTGGCCGTCACCTCCCGCAGCAGGTCCGGCAGCGGCTTCTCCAGGTCGATCGAGAACGGGGCCTTCGGGGCGGCCGGCTGGAGCACCTCCGGCGGCAGGTTCTCCGGCTGGATCTGGTTGTCGCGGGACGTGACCACCGCCCGCTCGATGGCGTTCTCCAGCTCGCGGATGTTGCCCGGCCAGCGGTAGTTCAACAGCGCCTCCATCGCCGGCGGGCTGATCTGCTTGGGCTGCTTGCCCGGGCCGGCGTACTTCTCGGCGAAGTGCTGGGCCAACAGCGGGATGTCCTCCGGCCGCTCCCGCAGCGGCGGCAGGTCGATCTTGACCACGTTGAGCCGGTAGAACAGGTCCTCCCGGAACTTCCCCTCCTTGACCAGCTTCTGGAGCGACCGGTTGGTGGCGGCGATCACCCGCACGTCCACGTCGATCGACTGCTGCCCGCCGACCCGCTCGATCTGCCGCTCCTGCAACACCCGCAACAGCTTCGCCTGCATCGACGCCGGCACGTCCCCGACCTCGTCGAGGAAGATGGTGCCGCCGTCGGCCAGCTCGAACCGCCCCTTGCGGGAGCTGATGGCGCTGGTGAACGCCCCCTTCTCGTGGCCGAACAGCTCGCTCTCCAGCAAGTTCTCGGGCAGGGCGGCGCAGTTGACGGCCACCAGCGGCCCGGTCCGCCCGACCGACGCCTGGTGGATGGCCCGGGCCACCTGCTCCTTGCCGGTCCCGGTCTCGCCCTCGATCAGCACGGTCGTGGTGGTGTGGGCGACGTTGGCGATCATCTCGAACGCGGCGTGCATCCGCGGGTTCTTGCTGAGCACGTTGTGGAACTGGTAGCGGCTCTGGAGCTGGGCCCGGAGCATGGCCACCTCGTCCTGCAGCGCCCGGTCCCGCAGGGCCCGCTGGAGCACCAGCCGCAGGTTCTCGACGTCGATCGGCTTGGTCAGGAAGTCGTAGGCGCCCATGCGGATCGCCTGGACCGCCTCGTCGATCGACCCGTACCCGGTGGTGACGATGACCGTCACCGGCAGGCCGCGGCGCTGGACCTCCTTCAAGAGCTGCATCCCGTCCAGGCGGGGCATGCGGAGGTCGGTGATGAGGATGGAGTAGTTGTTCTCCAGCAACCTCTGTAGCGCCTGGTCGCCGTCCTTGGTGGCGTCCACCCGCAGGCCCGGGTCAGTCTGGAGCAACGTCTGGAGCTTGGTCCGGGCACTGTCCTCGTCCTCGACGAGCAGCACGCCGCGGGGCGGCAAGGCCGGCTCGGCGGAGGCGGGCGAGGCAGGCGGCGGCCCGTTCTGTTCGGGAGGAGCGTCTTTCCGCGAATGGGCCATCAGTCGTCTCCGATTTATTCCCGATGGGTGGGAATCAGGTTTCGCAATCTTAGAAGGAACGGCGTGCAGCGGATTGCGCACCCGTCGGCACCGTCGCCGCTCGGGCGGCATGACCATTATGGTGCAGACCGCGATCGCTCCGCAACCGCTCGCACCGGGTCGTTCCCGAGCGATTGTGTCAAGTCGCTACGCTGCTTGTACTAACGTCTCGCGTTTGTTCGACCACATTGTCGTTGGCCCCGGCGCCCACCATTCCCCCGAGCGCCGAGTCCCAAGTCGAGGGTTCTGCTTAACGCAATTCTCGGACCGTTGGCGGCCTTCGAGGAGCGCAATTCGGCGCACCACTATGTATGAACAATTGTCACACGGACCGGTGACCACCCGAACCCGCGGACCACAGTTGAGAGGAACGTTGCGCGACATCCTGTCCGACTGCCGGCCGATCAGGTTCAGACCGGCCGGTTTCCGTTTTTGTTCACCAACCCATTGGCCAATGGGTTCAGTGACGATTCCGCACGGCGAGGGGCGAACGCGCACGGAGCGCTTGGCATACCACTTGCTCCTCAATCCCTGGGCCGGCCTTCGCCGGCCCACGGCCCCTCGGGCGGGTGCCGTGGCGGAAGCGCACCCGAGCGGAAACCCCGAGTCCCCTCTGGGAAGGAGCACGATCATGGCGAACACCACTGGCGGCAATCGCGGTAACGAGGCCCGCACCGGCACGACCGGGACCGGTACGACCACCGGGTCGATGGGCAACATGCAGAACGCGGGCGGCGGGGCACCCGGCCATGCCGGGTCGATGGCCGACAAGGCCCGGGACGCGACCCGCGGCGCGGTTGAGACGGCCCGCGACACGGCCACGGGCGTGATGGACCGGGCCAAAGACGCGGCCTCGAACGTGGCCGACAAGGCCCGGGACGTGGCCTCCAACGTGGCCGACAAGGCCAAGGACTGGGCGTCCGGGGCGATGGACACCGGCAGCGACGTCGTCAACAAGGCCGGTGATTACGTGCACGAGGCGTGGGAGAGCGGCAGCCGCTACTTCCAGGAGCACAACTTCAAGGACATGGCGGAGGACGTCGCCGGCGTGATCCGCCGCAACCCGATCCCGGCCCTGTTGGTCGGCATCGGCCTGGGGTTCATTCTCGCACGGTCCCTGCGGAGCTGATCATGGCCACTGAAACCGTCGGCCCGCCGCCGGAAGGGCAGACCGTGACCGGGCTGGTGAGCGGCATCGTCCACGACGCCCAGGAGCTGATGAAGCAGCAGATGGCCCTGTTCCGGGCCGAGGTCAAGGCCGACGTCCATCGCATCACGGCGGCGGCGGCCCTGATCGCGGTCGGGGCCGTGGCCGCCGTGCCGGGCCTGATCTTTCTGTGCGACGTGCTCGTCGACTGGCTCCACGAGGGGGCGGGCCTGCCCATGTGGGCCAGTCACGGCATCGTCGGCGTGGCGTTTGCCGTCCTCAGTGCCATCCTGATTGGCGTCGGCATCCAGCGCTTCCGGTCGTTCAACCCTCTGCCCGACCAGTCGGTCGAGGCCTTCAAGGAGAACGTGCGATGGATGACGAACCCGAAGTGATCCGCCACCAGATGGAAGAAACGCGGTCCTCGTTGACCGACAAGATCGAGCGGTTGGAGCAGACGGTCACGGACAAGGTGCAGAGCACCACCGCGGCCGTCACCGACACCGTCGAGAGCGTCAAGGAGGCGGTGCACGACACCGTGGACACGGTCAAGAGCACCGTGAGCTCGACGGTCGAGACGGTGAAGGAGACGTTCGACGTCCGCCGGTACTTCGCGGAGTACCCGTGGGCGGCGTTCGGGGCGTCGGTCGGCGTCGGGTTCGCCGGCGGGCTGGTGCTGGGCACCGGCGGCCGGGCCCGCGGCGACCGCATCACCGACCTGCACTCCCGCGGCCAGACGTTCGCCGCCCGGCCGGCCCCGGTCCCGTCGCACAACGGCGGGGAGCGGTCGCCGGCCGCGGCCGCGGGGTACCCGCAAGGCGGGTCGCAGGCGTCGTTCACCGCCCCGCCGGCCCACGCCGAGCCGGGGTGGGTGGGCGACGTGGCGTCCAAGTTCGGGGACGAGCTGGGCAAGCTCAAGGGCGTGGCCCTGGGGGCGCTGTTCGGCCTGGCCCGCGACTGGATCGCCCGGTCGGCCCCGCCGCAGGTGAGCACCCGCATCGGCGAGGTGATCGACGACGTCACCCGCAAGCTCGGCGGGGAGCCGCTCAGGGGCAACCTCTTGGACAGCTTCACCGGCCTGGCCGGCGGCAAGGCCAGCCGGGAGCGGGACACGGCCAGCGAGGCCCGGGCCGTCGGCCGGGCGGCGCCGAGCCTGTAGCAGTACCCAGCCCCCGAACGCATCCGGGGGCCAGCCGCCGCCCCAACACCGGGCGGCGGCTTTTTTCGTCTCGCGGCGACGTTCAACAGTTCCTCCCTCTCCCGGCTTTGCGGGAGAGGGGGGACCGTTCAAGGATCATCACCCATGACCCCGACCCCGTCCGAACAGTCCGTGTCCGTGTGGATGCGGTCCGCCCCGGCCCCGGAGTTCCCGCCGCTGGACGCGGACGCCACCGCCGACGTGTGCGTCGTCGGCGCCGGCATCGCCGGGATGACGACCGCCTACCTGCTCGCCAAGGC
>DASXAN010001355.1:0-1735 GCA_036406755.1 Gemmataceae bacterium | reverse complement strand
GTCCTTGTCCCACTGAACGACGGTCCGGTCCGGCATGGCCGCGTTCTCGATGGGCACCAGCTCGCACAGCGGCCCCTTGGTCAGGACCATCCCGCCGACGTGCTGGGACAGGTGCCGGGGGAAGCCGATGACCTCGTTGACCAGGGGCAGGAGTTGCGCCCCAACCTGGGACGCCGGGTCGATGCCGACCGCGCTGCACCGTTCGGCGAGCAGCGTCTCGGTGCGGTAGCCCTCGACTTGCTTGGCGAGCGCGTCCACCCGGTCCGGGGACAGCCCCAGCGCCTTGCCCACGTCGCGGACGGCGCTGCGGACGCAGTAGGTGATGACGGTGGCGGTCAGCCCGGCCCGGTCCCGGCCGTACTTGCCGTACAGGTACTGGAGCACTTGTTCGCGCCGCTCGTGCTCGAAGTCCACGTCGATGTCCGGGGCCTCGGCCCGCTCCCGGCTGATGAACCGCTCGAACAAGACGTCGATCCGGTCCGGGTCCACGGCCGTCACCCCCAGGCAGTAGCAGACGGCCGAGTTGGCGGCGCTGCCTCGCCCCTGGCAGAGGATGCCCCGGGACCGGGCGAACACGACCAGGTCGTGGACGGTCAGGAAGTACGCCTCGTACCGCAGGTCGGCGATCAGCGCCAACTCGTGCTCCACCAGCCGCCGGACCTTGTCGGGCACGCCGCCCGGGTAGCGGTCGGCCGCCCCGTTCCAGGTCAGGGCGGCGAGGTGGGCGGCCGCCGTGGTGCCGGGCGGGACGAGTTCCTCCGGGTACTCGTACCGCAGCTCGTTCAGGGAGAAGGCGCAGCGGCCTGCCACCTCCACGGTGCGGGCGACGGCGTCCGGGGCGGCGGCGAACGCGGCGGCGATCTCACTGACGGGCCGCAGGTGCCGCTCGGCATTCGGGAACAGAGCATGTCCCGCGGTGGCGACAGTCGTCCCCGTGCGGATCGCGGTGAGCACGTCGTGCAACGGCGACCGGCCCTCCGAATGGTAGTGGACGTCGTTGGCGGCCAGCAGCGGCAGCCCCGACCGCCGGGACAGTCCCCGCACGACCTCCAGCCGCCGGGTGTCGTCCGGGCCGCGGAACAACTCCGCCAGCAGGTAGGCCCGGTCCCCGAACAGGTCGCGGTACATGCTGACCGCCGCCACGTCCGGATCGGTGGCCGCGGGCGGGACAACGCCGGCCAGCAAGCCCTCGGCGTGGGCGGCGAGGTCAGCGAATGTCAATTCACAACTGCCCTTTTCGGCCCGCCGCCGGCCGGTGGTGATGAGCCGGCACAGCCGGCCGTACGCCCGCCGGTCCGGTGCCCAGACGACGACGGGCGGGGCGTCGCTCAAGTGCAGTTCCGCGCCGACGATCAGGTTCAGCCCGTGCTCCTTGGCCGCGACGTGCGCCCGGACAACACCGGCCAGGCTGTCCCGGTCGGTGACGGCCAGGGCCGCGTAGCCGAGTTCTCCGGCGGCCGCGACGAGCTCGTCCGGGTGGGACGCGCCTTCGAGGAAGGAGTAGTTCGACTTGCAGTGCAGTTCGGCGTAAGCAGCCACACCAACCTCCAGCCTCGGGTCGCCATGCCGGCCTCGGCGGCGTGCCCGGCCGCCGGTGCCTCACTGTCGCACGATATGTACAAAAGTTCACATAGAACGGGAAAAAGTCAACCCCGGTTCCGAGAATTGCTCCTGCCGGTGAGGCCGGCCGCGCGGGCGCAGGCCATGACACCGGCCGCGCCGCGGCCGGAGGAAA
>DASXAN010001354.1:0-3620 GCA_036406755.1 Gemmataceae bacterium | reverse complement strand
TTGTACTCCCGCCCGGCGATCGCGAACAGCTTATGCACGGCCGTTGTCCCCGTTCTCCGGCTCCGGCCGGGCGATGCGGACGAAGATCTCGTGCAGCGACGGCCGCGCCAGCTCGAAGTGCCGCACCCGACCCCGCTCCAGAAGCGCGGCCAGAATCCGCTGCGGATCCGCCCCCGGGGCCAGTTGCAGTTCCTGGAGCTTGCCGAAGTCGGTCACCCGCTCGACGCCCGCCAAGCCAGCCAGGGCTACGCCGTCGCCCTCGAGCCGGACGCGGACGGTGTCGCTGCCGTGGGCGTCCTGGATCGCCTCCAAAGTGCCGTCGAGCACTTTCCGGCCTCGGTAGATCATGAAGATGAAGTCGCACATCCGCTCGGCCACGCCCATGTCGTGCGTCGAGAAGATGACGGTCGTGCCGGACCGGCGGAGGTCGAGGACCGACTCCCGCAGCACCTCGGCGTTGACCGGGTCCAGGCCGCTGAACGGCTCGTCGAGGAGCACCAGCGTCGGCCGGGCGACGACGGTCGCAATGAACTGGACCTTCTGGGCCATGCCCTTCGAGAGAGCCGCGACCTTCTTGGTGGCATGCTCGGCCAGGCCGAGGCGGGCCAGCCACTCGTCGATCTCCCGGCCGGCGTCCCGGCGGCCCTTGAGCGCGGCGAAGAACCGCAGCACCTCGCGGACGGTCATCTGCCGGTACAGGCCCCGCTCCTCCGGCAGGTAGCCGACGCGGTCGTTGGCCGCCTGCCACGTCTCCTCGCCGAGCACGCGGATGCGGCCGCGGTCCGGGTGGAGGATGTGCATGATCATCCGCAGGGTGGTCGTCTTGCCGGAGCCGTTGGGGCCGATGAACCCGTAGATCGAGTTCTCCGGCACCCGCAGGGACAGGCCGTCCACGGCCGTCTGCGGGCCGAACGTCTTGGTCACGTCTTCGAGTTCGACGGCGTTCATGGGACTCCGGGGCGGCGTGCGATCATGGCCCCACTCGTAGACTGTGGGCCGGGCCGGTGCGAGACACAATTTGATACGGCACCGTGCATCGGCCGGAATCCGACCGGGGTAGGGTGCGTCGAGGAGCCGCAGGCGACGCAGGCCCACTGGGCAGGGACGCTCATCATCGCCGGTGGGCCTGCGTCGCCTGCGGCGCCTCGACCCACCCTACGGGTCACGGGGCAATACCATTACCGCTTCGGCCTGGCGAAGCGGACGGCGCAGCCACGGGCCGGCGTCTCCGCCACCGGCGGCTTGCGGCCGTCGAGTACCGCTCGGACGGCGTCGTCGAGGTAGTGCTTGGACTCGGACCGCGGCGGGTTGACGTCGTCCATCGCGCCCATGTAAGCGATCCGCCGGTCCCTGTCGATGACGAAGAACTCCGGCGTCGTGGTCGCCCCGTAGTCCTTGGCGATCTTCTGCGTCTCGTCGTACAGGTACGGGAACGGAAACCCCTTGTCCTTCGCCCGCTCCGCCATCTTGTCGAGCCGGTCGGCCTCCACCGTGTTGACGTTGATGGCCACGACCGCGACCGGAGAATCCGGTGCGGCGTACTTCTTGGCGAAGGCGACAATGCGGTCCTCGTACCCGGCCGCAACCGGACAGCTGTTGCACGTGAACACCAGCACGATTGCCTGCCTGTCCTTCAGGTCCGCGAGCGCGTGCTTCTTGCCGTCCACACCCGGCAGATTCGTCCAGGCGGGGGCGGGGTCGCCGATCTTGAGCTTTTCATTGAACTCGCCGGCCGGTGCCGGAACGGCCAGCCCGAGTGCCACGACCGCCATGCCGAAACGCTTCATCGCCGTTCGCCTCCGGTTCAATAGCCCGACGCCTTGCCCATGATCCGCCGGTCGGCCGCGCCGCGGTAGACGCCGGTCGCCGGGTCCACCAGGATCGAGTGGGCGTCGCCCTGGCTCCGCTCGCCGACGACGCGGTGGCCCATCTCCCGGAGTCGCTCCACGGCCGGCGCGAACCGCCCGATCCGCTCCACCCGCAACTCGTCCGGGAACCACTGGTGGTGCATCCGCGGCGCGTCCACGGCCGCCTGCACGTCCATGCCAAACTCCAGCACGTTGAGGAGTACGCAGAGGACCGTGTTCGGGATCGTCCGGCTACCGGGGCTGCCGGTGACAAGGTACACCTTGCCGTTTTTTGCGACGATCGTCGGCGTCTGCGACGACAGCATCCGCTTGCCGGGGGCGATCCGGTTCGGCGGCGTGCCGACGCCCCCGCGGCGGGTGGTGACGCCGGGGCGGATGTTGAAGTCGGTCATCTCGTTATTGAGCAGGAACCCGGCCCCGCGGACAACGACCCGGCAGCCGTAGCTGTTCTCCAACGTGTAGGTGTTCGCCACGGCCAGCCCTTCCTTGTCAACCACGGACAGGTGCGTCGTAGTGTCGCCTTCGCCGCTTGTGAGCGGGATGTCCTTGGCCAAGTCGCCGCTCGGCGTCGCATGATTCGGGTCGATCGACGCGGCC
Source organism: Gemmataceae bacterium (assembly GCA_036406755.1). Classification (GTDB taxonomy): domain Bacteria; phylum Planctomycetota; class Planctomycetia; order Gemmatales; family Gemmataceae; genus DASXAN01. The sequence goes on along the minus strand of DASXAN010001354.1, from coordinate 1,155 downwards.
AGCTTGCGGGCGTACTCCTTGGTCGTCAGGTGAGGCGGAATGGCAGTGAAGGCCGGGTCGCCGAGGTAGCGGGCGCGGTCGCAGTACGCCCGCCGCATGGCCTCCGCCATCAGGTGCATGGTTTCGGGGGACCAGCGGCCGTGCTTCTTCAGGTCGAACGTCTCCAGAATGTTGAGCATCTCGACCAGGCCGATGCCGCCGGCGGACGGCGGCGGAGGCCCGTAGACGTCGTAGCCGCGGTAGGTGCCGTGCACGGGCTCGCGCTCGACGGCCCTGTAGCCGGCAAGGTCGGCCTTGGTAATCAGGCCGCCACCGGCCTTCATCTCCGCCTCGAACAGCTCGGCGACCGGGCCGGTGTAGAAGGCGTCCGGTCCGCCGTCGGCGATCAGCCGGAGCGTCCGGGCGAGGTCGGGCTGCACGAGCCGGTCGCCGGCGTTCCATGACTCGGCCCCGCCGTCCTTGCCGAAGACGCGCCGCAACTCGGCGTGGTTCGGCGAACCGGCCACGAGCGCGTTGAGCGAATTCGCCGACCATGGCTCCAGGGGAAATCCGTCCGCGGCGAGCTTGATGGCCGGCTCGATGACCTGCTTCCACGGCAGTTTGCCGAATTTCGAGTGGGCCAGTGCCAGCCCGCGGACCGTCCCCGGCACGCCGACCACCTTCGGACCGTACCGGTCCACACCCTTCACAAACATGTCGGCGGTAGCCGCGGCCGGGGCCGTCTCGCGGTATTCAAACATCGTCGGCTTGCCCTGCGGCGGGTGGACGACCATGAACCCGCCACCGCCGATGTTGCCGGCGATCGGGTAGGTGACGGCCATGGCGAACGCGGTGGCGACGGCCGCGTCCACGGCGTTGCCGCCGGCCTTCAGAATCGAGACGCCGACCTCGGCCGCCGGCGGCGACGCGCAGGCGACCATGCCGTTGCGGGCTTCGACGGCCTTCGGGGCGTCCGGGGGCGTGTCCGCGGGCGCCGGGAGGATGAGGGCGACCAGGGTGAGAGCGGCGACGACGGACGTGACGGCGCGGAACGGCGAGGAGGTCATCAGAGGCTCCGGCGGGCGGGCTGGCAAGGTGATTGTCTGGTGCGCGGCGAGGATTGCCAAGGGATGGTTCTTGGGCGAACCGGCGGCGTGAGCCGCCGGGTGGCCTTCC
>DASXAN010001353.1:0-1514 GCA_036406755.1 Gemmataceae bacterium | reverse complement strand
CCACGAGGGCTGGGTCCATCTGGGCACGACGCTGAACGCCCGACGGCAACCGGTATGCGGGTTCCTCGGGCACGGACCGCCCGCCACCGCGGCCGCTCAGGAAGGGCTGGCGGTGCTACTTGAGTTACTCACTGGCGTCGCGCACGCCGGCCGCGTCCGCCGGCTCGGCCGCCGCTACCGGGCGGTGCGGCTGGCCGAGGCCGGGGCCGACTTCCGCGACGTGTACCGCTTCTTCCTCGCGGACTCCGACGATCCGCGCGACGCCTACCAGCAAGCGGCCCGCGTGTTCCGCGGCAGCCTGCCGGCGGGCGTTGGCCCGTTCCCGAAGGACCAGACGTACGGGTTCGGCTTGGTGCGTGTGCTCCGGGCGGCTCACGCGGCGGTCCAGGCCGGGCGGACGGACCCGTTGCGGTTGCTATTCGCCGGCAAGGTGTCGGTCGCAGACCTGCCCCTGCTCACGGAACTGGCGGACGCCGGATTGCTCGCCCCACCGGCAGTGCTCCCGGCCCCATTCGCCGACCCCCGGCGGCTGGCTTCACGATTGCACGATCTACCGCACCCGCCGCATGATCTGCCCCAGCCACACGGCCGTGCAGCCGTCGCCAGAATCGACACGTTGGCGTGACTCGCGGCATCGCCTGTGCACGCGAAGAGCAGGGCTTACAGACGGTCGGGAACTCGCCGATCGCGGCCTCGAATGCCGCATTTCCGTTGCTCGCGAGCCCCCGTCCGCCTATGTTGCAAGAGACGGGATCGCGTTTCCCAACTCCGCCGGGGCGCGCCGGGATGAGCTTCTGGAGCGAGTGCGGCACGTTCTGGCGCGAATCGCGCCGGCACTTCCGCAACACTGGTGCCCTGCTGCCGAGCAGCCGATTCCTGGCACGGGCGCTGGCCTCACCCCTGGCGGCGACGCGGCCGGCGTACCGCATCCTCGAAGTCGGCCCGGGCACTGGCTCGGTCACGCGCGAAATCCTCCGCCGCCTCCAGCCCGGCGACCGCCTCGATTGTGTCGAGCTGAACGAGCATTTCGTGCAGCGGCTGAAGCTCTGCCTGCGGCACGACCCGCGGTTCATCCCGTACCAGGGGCAGGTGCACGTCGTCCACAGCCCGGTCGAGGAGTTGCCCGGCGAGGCCCTCTACGACCACATCATTTCCGGGCTACCGCTGAACAACTTCCCGGTCGGACTGGTGCGGGAGATCTTCAAGGCGTATAGCCGGCTCCTGAAGCCGGGCGGGGTGCTGTCGTACTTCGAGTACGTGCTCATTCGGCAGATCAAGACCCCGTTCTCCGGTCGGCGGGAACGTCGGCGGCTGTACCGCGTGGGTCGGCTTGTCGGCAAGTACATCCGCTCCTACCAGATCCGCCGCGAGCAGGTGCTCATGAACGTCCCGCCGGCCATCGTCCGCCACCTGCACCTGAATGCGGCCGATCGCCTCGCGTCCGGCGAGGCTGTCCCGGCCCGCACCAACACCAGGCGCAAGCCGCGCTGAGTGAAGGCTTGTCGTCCGACTTC
>DASXAN010001352.1:0-3368 GCA_036406755.1 Gemmataceae bacterium | reverse complement strand
GATCACGCGCCACCCAACGGACGACCGCCTGTTTGTCGCCTGCGGGTCGAGCAACTGCGTGTCGGTGATCGACACCAAGCGGGGCGTCGTCACCGAGACGGTCTTCACCGCCCTGTTCCCGAGGGCCCCCGAGGGCAGCACGCCGGACGCCGTCGCCGTCACCCCGGACGGCCGGACGTTGTTCGTCGCCAACGCCGACAACAACTGCGTCGCAGTCGTTGACATCGCCGACCGCGACCGCAGCCAGGTCAAGGGCTTCATCCCGACCGGCTGGTATCCCACGGCGCTCGCCGTGACGCCCGACGGCAAGAACCTGCTCGTCGGCGTCGGCAAAGGGTTGCAGACGAAGGCCAACCCGCCGAACGAGGACAAGCCGAACGCGCGTGGCCGGCGGTTCCCGCACGTCGGCTCGACGCTGTCCGGGGCGCTGTCGATCGTCCCGATCCCCGACGAGGGGCGGCTCAAGGGGTACACGGCCCAGGTGTACCGCAACTGCCCCTACGCCGACCGGCTCCTGACCGCCGCCCCGCACCCGGTCAAGACCGCCATCCCCACCAAGGTCGGCGACCCCAGCCCGATCAAGTACGTCATCTACATCATCATGGAGAACCGGACGTACGATCAGGTGTTCGGCGACATCAAGCGGGGCAACGGCGACCCGGCCCTGGTGATGTTCGGCGAGGAGGTGACGCCGAACCGGCACAAGCTGGTCAACGAGTTCGTCCTCTTGGACAACCTGTACTGCAACGGCCACGTCTCCCGCGACGGCCACCCGTGGAGCACGATGGCCTACAACACCGACTACATCGCCCGCGACTGGTCGCTGACCTACTCGCAGCGGAAGGGCGTCGCGGACGATGAGGCCGGGCGACTGACGAACGCCCCGGCCGGCCACATCTGGGACGCCGCCGCCCGGGCCGGCGTCAGCTACCGCAACTACGGCGAGGGCGGCCGGCGGGTCAGCACCGGCAACGGCCTGGAGCGGGTGGAGGCGAAGAACCCCGGGCTGATCGGCCACCTGTCGCTGGAGTACGGGGCGCCGGCGGTCGGCGGCCGGGTCCGCGACACCGACCGGGTCGAAGTATTCCTGAAAGAGTACCGCGAGTTCGAGAAGGCCGGCACCATGCCCCGGCTCATCACCATGAGCCTGCCGGAGGACCACACAACGGGGACATCGCCCGGCACGTTCACCCCGCAGGCGTGCGTCGCGTCTAACGACCTCGCCCTCGGTCGGCTGATCGACGCGGTTTCGCACGGCAGCCTGTGGAAGGAGACGGCCATCTTCGTGATCGAGGACGACGCCCAGAACGGCCCCGACCACGTGGACGCCCACCGCACCGCCGGGCTGGTCGTCTCCCCGTACTGCAAGCGGGGCACGCTCGACAGCACGCAGTATTCGACCGTCAGCATGGTCCGCACGATCGAGCTGATCCTCGGCCTGCCGCCGCTCTCGCAGTACGACGCGGCCGCCCGGCCGATGTTCGACAGCTTCACGGACACGCCGGACCTGCGGCCGTACACGCACGTCTCGCCCCGGATTGACCTGACCGCCCGGAACACGATCCTCTCCTACGGGGCGGAGCGGTCGCGTAAGATGGACTTCTCGGACGTAGACTTGATCGACGACTTCGAGATGAACGAGATCCTCTGGCGGGCCGTCAAGGGGCCGGCCGCCCCGGTCCCGCCGGCCGCCCGGCGGGCGATCGCCTTCCGGTCGCTGACGGCGAGCGGCCGGCCGAAGTGACGCAGCGAGGTAGCCCATGCCCGACCTGTCCGTCGAATTCTGCGGCGTCAAGGCGCCGAACCCGTTCTGGCTGGCGTCGGCCCCGCCGACCAACTCCGAGTACCAGGTCCGCCGGGCGTTCGACGCCGGCTGGGGCGGGGCCGTGTGGAAGACGCTCGGCTTTGAGCCGATCGTCAACGTCTCGTCCCGCTACGGCGGTGTGGATTACGACGGCCGGAAACTCCTCGGCCTGAACAACATCGAGCTCATCACCGACCGCACCCTCGACGACAACCTCCGCGAGATCGCCCGGGTCAAAAAGAGCTATCCGCATCACGCCCTCTTCGTCTCGCTGATGGTCGAGTCGAAGCGGGAGGCGTGGCACGAGATCACGAAGCGGACGCAGGACACAGGGGCCGACGGCATCGAGCTCAACTTCGGTTGCCCGCACGGCATGAGCGAGCGCGGCATGGGCTCGGCCGTCGGCCAGGTGCCCGATTACGCCTGCATGATCACCGAATGGGTCAAGGAAGTCGCCACGATCCCGGTGATGGTGAAGCTGACGCCGAACGTCGGCGACATCCGGGCGATCGGCCGGGCGGCCGTCCGCGGCGGGGCCGACGCCCTGTCGCTGATCAACACGGTCAACTCGATCATGGGGATCGACCTGGACACGCTGGCCCCGAAGCCGGCGGTGCGCGGCGCGGGCAGCCACGGCGGCTACTGCGGCCCGGCCGTCAAGCCGATCGCGCTGCACATGGTTTCGGCTGTCGCCGGCGACCCGGAGATTCGGGTACCGATCAGCGGTATCGGCGGCATCCAGGCGTGGCAGGACGCGGTCGAGTTCCTGTTGCTCGGGGCCGGCAGCGTGCAGGTGTGCACGGCCGTCATGCACTACGGATTCCGCATCGTTGAGCAACTATCCAGCGGACTGGAACAGTGGATGCGGGAGAAGGGTTACGAGCGGGTCAGCGATTTCGTCGGCAAGTCGGTGCCACGAATCAAGCAGTGGGGCGACCTGGACCTGAACTACAAGGTCGTGGCCGAGATCGACCAGGACAAGTGCATCCACTGCGGGCTGTGCTACATCGCCTGCGAGGATGGGGCGCACCAGTCGATCCGGTGGGAGAAGCTGCCGGCCGCGGAGTACGTCGCTGCCAATGGGCACGCCGGGCAGGTGCGGCACTCGGGCGGCGTGCCGGTGCTGCCGGGGGTAGGCGGCGACACGATCAACCGGTTCACGATTAAGCAGGACGTGTGCGTCGGCTGCAACCTGTGTTCGCTGGTGTGCCCGGTCCAGGGGTGCATCACGATGAAGGAGGTGGACACGGGCCGGCCGCCGATGTCGTGGAACGAGTACCAGAAGGGGTTGGCGGCGGGGACGGTGGAGAAGATTCGGCCGCCGGAGCATGTGTAGGCATGTGATTGCTGTCCGCCAATGCGAACGGGAGTTCGATCATGGTTTCAGCCGAAAGTCACGCGATCATCGAGAAGGCGGAGCGTCTCTACCAGGAACGGCTCAGGGCCGAATTGGAAAAGGACCACATGGATGAGTACGTGGTCATCGAGCCGGAGTCCGGGGATTACTTCTTGGGTCAGACCTTGAGCGAGGCCACGTCCGCAGCCCGCGCGGCCCACCCCGGCC
>DASXAN010001351.1:0-3034 GCA_036406755.1 Gemmataceae bacterium | reverse complement strand
AGCAGGTGCGCCGGCCGCGTGTCCGCTGTCACGTCCCGGCCCCGCATCGAGTGGCACCGGCCCCGCTGCACGGCCGGCACCTCCTTCGGGAACTCCTCCCACGCGGCCGACTCGCCGGCGAACCCGATCGACTCCCGCGTGTGGCTCGGCCCGACCCGCTCCAGCGCCACCAGGTGCGTGAACGACCCGACCTCGGCCGTGAACCGCATCAGGTAGTCCGGCTGCACCGCGGCCGACCGCTCCCGGATCGTCCCGTCGTACGCCCCGGCCGCGTCCGGCAGCGTCGCCAGCGGCACGGCGTCACTGAGGCCGCACGCCTTCAGCCCGGCGGCCAGGGCGGGCACGGCCGTGCCGTCCGCGGCCAGGGCGACGCCGATGCCCAGCGGCGTCAGGGCGCGGGCCAGGAACAGCGCCCCGAGCGGGCCATCGGTTTCGCACGTCGGCGGGTCGGTGCCGGGGATGGTGAACCCGGTGACGACGGCCAGCCGGGCGTGCGGCGTGTCGGCAACGGAGCGACACGCCGCGGCGAAGTCGCCGGCCGTGGCCGTGATGAGGTTGTCGGTCGGATCGGCGCGGAGCCCCCGGCAACCGACGTCGTCCTGGACGAGGTCGCAGAGGGCGGTCAGTATCGGCTCGGGGTCGGAACTCATGGCGGACTCTCGCGGAGCAGGTGGGCGAACCGGCCGCGCCAGGAGCGGGGCAGGTCGGCCGTGACCGTGACCGGCTCGTGCCGGGTCGGGTGCAGGAACGTCAGCCGGCGGGCGTGCAGGGCGATGCCGGGGGCGAACGGCGTCTCGGAGCCGTACTTGAAGTCGCCGACGACCGGGTGCCGGCGGTGGGCCAGTTGCACGCGGAGCTGGTGCGTCCGGCCCGTCTGCGGCCGCAGCTCCACGAGCGTCAGCCCGCCGTGCCCCGCCTTGCGGTGGTAGTGGACCAGCGCCCGCTTCGCTCCCGCGGGGTACCCAGCGGAGCTGGGTCGCTCCGGCGGCACGACCTCAACCCGGCCGGCCGACTCGTCCTTGCGGAGCCAGTCCTCGAGCGTCCCGGCCGGCTGCGGCGGCTCCCCCTCAACGACGGCCCAGTACACCTTCTCGACCGCCCCCTCGCGGAACTGCTCGGCCAGTCGCGCGGCCGCCTTGCTGGTGCGGGCGAACAGCAGCACGCCGGACGTCGGCTTGTCCAGGCGGTGGACGACGCCGAGGAAGACGTTGCCGGGCTTGGCGTACTTGGCCTTCAGGTAGCCCTTCACGGCCCGGTCGATCGTCTCCTCGGTGCCGTCGAAGTGCGTGCTCGGGACGCCGGCCGGCTTGGCGATGGCCAGGCAGTGGTTGTCCTCGTACAGCACGTCCAGGGCGGCGGCGTCCATCCGGTCATGGTACACCAACTCGCCGCTTGCGGCTTAGCGGACGGCACCGCCCGCTAAGCCGCAAGTGGCAGACGCGGAGGCGCGAATGCGACTGGTGAGATTCGCGGACCGGGTCGCCGTGCTCGACGCCGACATGCTGCGCCCGTTGACCACCGGCGTCTCGCTCGCTGACGTCCTCCACGCCCCCGACCCGGCCGCCGCCGTCAACCGCGCCCTGACCGCCGACCGCATGCCGCTCGCGGCTGTCACCCCGCTACCGCCGATTGACCGGCAGGAGGTGTGGGCCGCCGGCGTCACCTACCTGCGGAGCAAGACGGCCCGGGAGGAGGAGTCGGCGTCGGCCGGCGGGGCCAGTTTCTACGACCGCGTCTACACGGCCCCGCGGCCGGAGCTGTTCCTCAAGGCCACGGCCCGGCGGGTGGTCGGCCCCGGCCAACCGATCCGCGCCCGGGCAGACAGCCGGTGGACCGTGCCCGAGCCGGAGTTGGCCCTGTTCGTCACACCGGACCTCCGCATCGTCGGCTACACGGTCGGCAACGACGTGTCGGCCCGCGACATCGAGGGCGAGAACCCGCTGTACCTGCCGCAGGCGAAGGTCTACCGGCAGTCGTGCGCGTTGGGCCCGTGCGTGACGCTGGCGGCCGCCATGCCGCCGCGGGAAGAGGTCGGCATCCGGCTGACGGTCACCCGCGGCGAATCGGTCGCGTTCGAGGGGGCCACGTCACTGGCCCGCATGGCCCGGCCGCTGGAGGAGCTGGTGGACTGGCTCGGCCGCGAGAACGAGTTCCCGGACGGCGTGATCCTGCTGACCGGCACCGGCGTCGTCCCGCCGGACGACTTCACGTTGCGGGCCGGCGACGTGGTGGCCATCACCATCGACGGCGTCGGCACGCTGACCAACCCGGTCGTGGTCGGCTGACGCCGGGACAGGCGACGCAGCGGCTGGGCGTCGGCCGCTCGGTCGCGCTTGTGGCGGCGGGAGGTGTCATGGTTGAGCCGAAGTATGCGCCGCTGCCGCCGCGGCGGGTGTTTTTCCGCCGGTTCGTCCGCAGCTTCCTGATCGGCCAGGCGATGGTGGCGGGGTCGCTGATGGTGGGGATGGCGGGCTATCGGTATTTCGAGGGGATGTCATGGGTGGACGCGTTCGCCAACGCGGCCATGATCCTGTCGGGCATGGGGCCGCTGGAGCCGCTGAGGACGGCCGGGGGCAAGCTCTTCGCCGGCTGTTACGCCCTGTACAGCGGGCTGGCACTGATCGTGATCGTGGGCATCGTGTTCGGCCCGGTGGTGCACCGGTTCCTGCACCGGTTCCACCTGGAGAGCCGGCGGGAGCGTGACTGAAAGGGCCGGGGCGGTCACGCCGGCGGGCCGGGGCGGGCCGTCAGCCGGGCGGCCACCGCCCCGGCCAGGCCGCCGCACACCATCCCGGCGACCAGGCCGACGGCCACCGCGAACCGGCCCGCGTCCGGGGCGGCCCCGGCCCCGGCGAACAGTCCGCCGATCAGCCCCAGGCCGATGCCGGTCAGCGACCCGCCGATGGCCCACAGCCGTTCGCGCCGCCACGGCGGCCGGGGCGGGTCCGGTTCCTCCGGGTCCGGCGGCACGCCAGCCAGAGCCCCGGCGGCCATCACGGCGCCGCACGCCGGGCACCGGCCGCCGGCCGGCACC
>DASXAN010001350.1:0-4174 GCA_036406755.1 Gemmataceae bacterium | reverse complement strand
CGATCGCGGTGGCGGCCGAGTCCGGGCAGCCGGCCGACACGATCGTCTACGAAAACATCGTCAACATGTATGCCCGGATGCTCCCCTCCTCGCTGAACAAGGGCGTGTGGATCGTTTCCCCGGACACGATCCCCGAGCTGTACACCATGGCCCTGTCCGTAGGCACCGGCGGCAACAGCGTGTTCATCGTCAACGCGGCCGGCCCGGGCCCGACCACCCTGTTCGGCCGCCCGATCATCGTGTCCGAGAAGGCCAACGTCCTCGGCGACCGCGGCGACATCGCCTTCGTCGATCTGTCGTACTACCTGATCGGCGACCGCCAGTCGATGTCCGCGAGCTCGAGCACGGACTGGAAGTTCGGCAACGACCAGACCGCGTTCCGGATCATCCAGCGGGTCGACGGCCGGCCGTGGATCCAGTCGCCGATCACCCCCCGCAACGGCGGCAACAGCCTCTCGCCCTTCGTTGAGCTGGCCGCCCGCTAGACGTGAGCCAACCCGGGCGTGGCAGGAGATCACATCAAGCCCCGCGCCTGGGCCAGTTCCGAACCGGCAATCAACCCCCGTAAGGAAGGCAAACAATGGCAGGGCAAGAGGGCCTCGGCAGGCTCTTCAACTTCGTGCACCAGGCCAGCGGCGTGCACATCCCGCTCGACAACGCCTCCGGCATCACGTTCTTCAACTTCCTCGACGCCGGCACCCAGTCCGTCACGCTGAAGGAGAGCATCGACGGCGCGTCCGAGCAGAACCTCGCCGTGATCGACAAGCTGTACAAGGGCCCCGGCATCGGCGGGACCTGGACCAAGGTGACCCAGGCCGCGGCGGCGACCTACGACAACAGCACGGACGCCACGAATGACTGCATCGCGATCTACGTCGGCGCCGACCAGCTCAGCGATGGGTTCAACTGCGTCGAGCTCACCTCCGGGACGGGCACCTGCATCGCGGTGATCCACGACCTGAACGTCCAGCGCGACCCGGCCAACCTGGCCAGCTCGGTGGTGTGACGTGACCACGATCATTCAAGGCAACGAGCTGCGGGAGATCGCCCTTGGCCGCGGCGTGGTGTCCAAGGCGTCCGGCACTCTCGACGAGGACGTCACCCCGTCGCTGTTCACGGTCGCGGGTGGCGAGGTGTTGATCACCGCCATGTGGGTGAAGGTCACCACCGCCATCACGGTGGCGAACACGGTCACGATCCAGGCGAACCCGACGACTGGGGACACGTCCGCGATTGTTGCGGGAGACCTGGGCACGACCGACACGGCGGCGGGGACGGTGCTCGGCTGGGAGCCGGACTCGGCGGCGTTCGTGCGGAATGGGCCGCCCGCGTCGGCGGTCGTGTCGACCGGCACGGTGGAGATCGATTCGAACGGCACCAACGTGGACGGTGCGGTCACCGTGTACTGCACGTGGGTGCCGTTGACGGACGGCGCCACGTTGGTGGCGGCCTGACCATGACGGTCCAGCACACAGCCCCGAGCTTCGGTCCTGTCGGCCGGGCCGGGGCTGCGCTGCCGTCGATCACTGTCCGGTGCGGTAACCCGTACTGCGGCGCGTTCGGCCGTCAGGCCCGGGTGCTGTTGCGGCAGGTGACGCCTGGTTTTGTTGAGGCCCCGCGGATGCTGTTGTGCCGGTCCTGCGGCTATGAGGCGGAGACCGTGTCCGGCTGGCCGCCGCCGGTTGTGGAGGAGAGCATGGCGAAGATCACCGTCCATGGTGGGGCGACGAACGCGGCCGCCGATCGTGAGGACGCCGCGGCGGAGGCCGGCGCGGAGCCTGCCGCCGCGGCCCCGCCGGTGGCCCCGGCCGAGCCGGCGCTGGTTGCCGAGGTGGAGGAGACACCCCAAACGGCCCCGGCCGGCGCCCCGGCAGACGGCGGCGAGCAGCCGCCGCGTCCGGCCCAGGCCGACCCCAAGGCGGCATGGCTGGCCTACGCCCAGGCCATCGGCGTTGACGGTGTCGAGGACCTGAACAAGGCGCAGCTGATCCATGCGGTCAAGACCTTCGAGCGGGCGCAAGCAATCAAGCCAGCCGAGGGTGACGTGGTGGGGCTGACGGCCGTGGCTGAGGCCGAGGTCATCGGGGCGGACGGGAGCCGGTCGTGACCGCCGGGCTGTCCGCGACGCATGCGGCCGCGCTGCTGAACCTGTTCCGGTCGACGAACTTCACGGCGGTGTCGGTGTACGTCCAGCTGCATACTGGCGACCCCGGCAGCGCGGGAACGGCCAACGTCAGCGCGGTAACGACTCGGCAGCAGGCGTCGTTCAACGCCCCGTCCGCCGGGTCGATGACGCTCTCGTCGCTGTCCGGATTTTCGATGACCGCGACGGAGACGATCACGCACATCTCGCTGTGGGACGCCTCCACCTCGGGGAACTTCATTCGCTCCATCGCCCTGTCCGCGTCGAAGCCGGTCACGAGCGGCGACACGTTGTCGCTCACGACCCTGACTCTCGGCTATACGCCGATCGCGGCATAAGGAACACCTCACGATGACGGTCGATCTCGCGCAGACACCGGCAGGGGCGGACACCGGAGCCGCCACTGCCGCGAGCCTGACCGTCAACTTCACGGCCGCCACCGCTGGGAATCTCCTCGTCGCCGCTGCCAACTCCGACGCTACGATCTCCACTCCGGCGGGCTGGGATCCGGTCGACTCCGCTGTTGCCAACCAGGGCACCTATCTGTTCAGCAAGATCGCGGACGGCGGCGAGACCAGCGTCACGTTCACCCCGTCCGTGACCGACACCGTCGCCGGGGGTGTGCTCGAATTCTCCGGGCTCATGGCTGACCCCTTCGACGTGTCCGAGAGCGCGACCCGTAGCTCCACCCAGGACGTCACCGCCTCCACCGGCACTACCGCCGAGACCGCCCAGGACGTCGAACTCGTCATCTGTGTCGCCGGGCCGCACAGCTTCGGCGCCAGCGCGGTCCCCAACACGCCCACGTGGGTGACGGCGGTCAACGAGATCGAGCAGGCCACCGACCACGATACGAACGCGATCAACGTCGCCCTGTTCGTCGGCTGGTATGTCACCGAGGCGGCCGGAACGCAGTCCGAGACCTGCACTTGGACGGACGCCTCCCAGGACGCGGGTGGGATCATCGCGGCGTTCAAGGCCACGTCGGGTAGCGCGGTCAGCGGGGACGCCACCCAGACCGTCACAGCCAGCGGCACGGCGGCCGGAACCAACAGCGCGGTCGGTGCTGCGACGGACACCGCAACCGCCACGGGCAGCGCGGCCGGGACGAACGCAGCCGCCGGTGCCGCGTCCGACACCGTCACCGCCACCAGCTCGGCCACCGGAGCCAACTCCGCAGTAGGCGCCGCCACCCAGACCGCCGCGGCGACTGGGACCGCTGTGGGAGCAAACACGGCCGCCGCGGCAGCCACCTCCACCACGACCGCCACCGGCACGGCGGCCGCGGTCGTCGGCTCGGTCGCCGAACAGACCGTCACCGCCACCGGGACGGCCGACGCGCAGGTGACCGGGCCGACGCCCGGATCCTGGTACACCCTCGTCGACATCCTCAACGAGGCGGCCGAGTACGCCCGGCAGGAACGCGACACCCCGCCCGTCGCGTGCCCCAACGACGGGGAGCCGCTGCGGGCAGGGACGGACGGCGAGCTGTATTGCCCCTTCGACGGATGGAGACCGGACGGCACCTATGTGGGTGACCGCATCCACGCCTGACCCCTCGCCGGAGGAGCGGAGCCCCGGCGAGGCACAACCGAAAAGACCAGCACCACTCCCGGAACCCGAGGGTTCCTAGACCAGAAAGCAAGGTAAGGGAACGGTGAGCATCACCAGGCCCTGCTACTGCAGCAGGGAGGCCATAAAGCGGGCCCTTGACATCAAGGAGACCGCCCGCGCCGACTGGCAGATCGACCGCGCCATCGAAACCGCCTCCGACCAGATCGACGGCGGCGCCGACGGCGCCAACCGCGGCGCCGGACTATTGCGTCGCCGCTTCTATCCCGAGGACGACACCCGCTACTTCGACTGGCCGGACGGGCAAGGCACCCGGCCATGGCGGGTCTGGCTCAACCAGCACGACCTCATCTCCGCCACCCAGATCGTCTCCGGCGGCGTCACGCTCTCGGACTATTTCCTGCGCCCGGACGACGGCCCGCCGTTCACCCACATCGAGGTGGACCTGGGGTCACAGTC
>DASXAN010001349.1:0-2778 GCA_036406755.1 Gemmataceae bacterium | reverse complement strand
GCGGGTTGTAGACGATGGTCAGCACCATCGCCGTCACTGTCATGGGGATGAGCAGGGCGTACCAGGGCGACCGGCTCAAGAGCAGTCCGATGCCGAGCGTCACCAGCACCAGGGCGCACATGCCGACGACGCGAGTGAGGTTGCCGGCGAGCCCCTTCTGGAACCGCGCCACGTAGAGGACGAGGACGAAGGCCAGGAGCAGGCTGATGAGGAGCAGGGCGGCGGCGCGGCGGAGGTGGTCGGCGCGGGTCTGGGCGGCCCGGTAAGCCCGGTGCTCCTCGCGGAGCAGGTCGAGCTGGCCCTCGGTGATCGGCTGACCGCCTTTGACGAGCGGCAGACCGGCCGGGTATTTCTCGACCACCAGAGTCTGGTTGCCCTTACCGAACTCTTCGCGCGCCCACTCCGTCTGGGGAAAGTTGACGACCTCGAACGGCACCCGCACCCGTAGGTCACGGGCCGGGATTTCGCCGACGCGGTAACCGATGGGCGGGCCGGCCAGGAAGGCGACGGCGGCCGCCACGACGGCCGTCACCAGCACAGCCGCCAGCCGCGGGGCCAGCGGATGCCGCCAAGCGGTCGGCCACGGCCCGCACTGCCGCTGGCGGTCGGTCCACGGCCCCAGCCGCGCCGGCGGGCGCTTCAGGCTCCCGAACATGCACGCTCCTCGCCCCGCCGCGGGCCGCTGAGCCTGCGGCGGGGCCGGCCGCGCCGGGCAAGTCAGGACCGTCGTCGCCGGCCTTCGTCCTCGTAGGCCCCGACGATCCGCTGCACCAGCGGGTGCCGGACGATATCGTTTTCGTCGAGGTATACAATCCCAATCCGCTCAATCCCTTTGAGCCGGTGGACGGCGTCGGCCAGCCCGCTCCGCATGCTGGCGGGCAGGTCCACCTGGGTGATGTCGCCGGTGACGACGATCTTCGACCCGTGCCCCATGCGGGTGAGGAACATCCGCATTTGCGGGATGGTCGTGTTCTGGCCCTCGTCGAGGATGATGGCGGCTTGGTTCAACGTCCTTCCCCTCATGAAAGCCAGCGGCGCGATCTCGATGACGTCGTTCTCCAGGTATCGTTTGACCTGCTCCGGCTCCATCATGTCGTTGAGGGCGTCGAACAGCGGCCGCAGGTACGGGTTGACCTTGGCGCTGATGTCGCCGGGCAGGAAGCCGAGCCGCTCACCGGCCTCGACGGCCGGGCGGACCAGCACGATCCGGCGGATGACGTTCTGCCGCAGCAGCGTCACGGCCATCGCCACGGCCAAGTAGGTCTTGCCGGTGCCGGCCGGGCCGATCGCCAGCACGACGTCGTTGTCCCGCATGGCGTGGACGTAGCGGGCCTGGCCGTCGGTCCGCGGCCGCAGGTGCCGGCCGCCGTCGAGCACGGCCAGGCCGCCTCCGGCGGCCTCACCGCCCCGCTGTACCACCGACAAGGCGGTCCGGACGTCCTCGGGCTGCACCTCACCCTGCTGCTTGAGCAGCTTGCGGAGTTGCTGGAAGACGCGGTCGGCCTGGTCCACCGCCTCGTCCGGGCCGTCGATGGTCAACGTATCGCCGCGGGCGATCAGGCGGACGGCCAGGGCGTCGCGGACCATGCGGAGGTAGGCGTCGCGCGGGCCGAACAGTTGCACTGCTTCGTCGCGGTCGAGGGTCAGGGTGCGGGTTTCGTTCATCAGGCTAGGACCTATCGGACCGGGCGGAAAACACCCCCATTGTAGGCCGGGACGCGATCGGCCGGGTACGCCGACTGGGCGCGGTCAGGCGAGCCACCAGTACACGACCGGGGCGGCAAAGAGGATTGCATCGACGACATCGAGGATGCCGCCGAAGCCGGGCACGACTTGCGACGCGTCCTTTCGCTCGCAGTCGCGCTTGATGAGTGATTCGGCCAGGTCGCCGAGCATGCCGGCCAGGCCGACCGACAGGCCGAAGGCGACCGTCCCGGCCGCGCCTCCGGGGATGACCGGGCCGAGTCCGTTCAGGCCGAAGGCGACGGCCACCGCCAGGGTCAGTCCGCCAGCGGCGCCTTCCCACGTCTTTTTCGGGCTGAGGACGGGCGTCATCCGGTGCCGGCCGATCAGTCGGCCGGTGAAGTAGGCCCCGATGTCGCAGCCTTTGGGGACGAAGATCGCGAGGGCAAGGTTCACCGTGCCGCGGCGGAGTTCGTCATCGACCGTGGCAAGCTCTCCGAGGCGTAATTGCAGAAGGAAGCTCGGCAACAGCCCCAGGTAGGCGACCACCCAAACCGCCAATGCAATCCGTTCGACTGCCCCGCCCGGAGCGCGGAACTGGGCCATCTCCACGAGAAAGGCGAGGAGCACGACCGCCGCGAACCCTTGGGCGACGAACCACCACGCTTGGGCGGGCTGGGCAAGGTGCCACTTCAGTTGGCCCATGCGGACGATGGGCGCCCAGTTCAACGCGACGACGAGGATGACGCCGGCCAGAGTCAAAACCCGATTCGGCCGCTTGGTCGGGGGTAATAACTCGACCAGTTCCACGGTGCCGAAAAGGGAGAGGAGCAGCACAGTGGCGAGCAGGAACGGGAACCATGGGGCGTACCGTTCGTCGAGCAGGAGCATCCCGGCCGTCAAGGCCGCGAGGACGGTACCGACGATCAGGCGGGTGCGAAGCATGGGTGGCGTCAGGAGGGGCCGACCAGACCGCCGAAGCGGCGGGTGCGGCCGGCGTAATCACTCAGCGCCTCGTGCAGCGTCGCCTCGGTGAAGTCGGGCCAGCAGAGTGGCGTGACCCACAGCTCGGCGTAGGAGATCTGCCAGAGCAGG
>DASXAN010001348.1:0-3554 GCA_036406755.1 Gemmataceae bacterium | reverse complement strand
TGCCGGCCGCCGGGTCGTACAGCGTCACCACCCCGTCGTAGCCCACCGCCGCCAGCCGCCGCCCGTCGGGGCTGAACGCCAGGCAGGTCGTCGCCGGCGGACAGGCGACGGTGTGCGTCCGCTCCCAGGGGTTAGAACGGTGGATGTACACTTCGTCGCCGGCCGCGACTGCCAAGAGTCGGCCGTCGGGGCTGAACGTCAGTCCGCCGAACATGTCCCGGCCGCGAGCCAGTTCCCGCGGCGGTTTGCCGCCGGGCTCGACTGCCCAAACCGCGGATTCCCCGTCCGGCCGTTCCGACGCGGTAATGGCGGCGATGCGGCCGCCGACCGGGTCCACCGCCAGCGCCCGGACGCTGCGGACATCCAGGCGGATCGGACCGCCGTCAACATCGCCATCGCGCCAGTGTAGATCGACGCCGCCGCCCGGCGCGGCGGCCGCCCACGCCAGCCGCCGGCCGGCCGGGTCGGCGGCGACCGTGAGGACCGGCCCGTTGTCACGGCGGAACCTGCCCGCGGGGAAGCCCATGTCCGCGTCCCACAGGCACACCTGGTTGGGCTCGTCCGCGGCGATGGCGGCGAGTTGTCGGCCGCCGCTCACGAACGCCGTGTATCGAACCGGGTAAGACCGTCGAGAGCCGACCGGGATCTCGCCACCGCCGACGATGCGGCCGTCCGTCACGGTCCACGCGCCGACGCCGCCGGACGTCTGCCCGGTCCAGAAGGGCTGTTGGTCCGTCGCGGGGGACCCCCCGTCGAGATGGGCGGCCCGGACGAGTAAGCCGACCGGCGAGGCGGAAAAGGCGACGTCGTTGAGCCGACCGTGGAACGACAGGTGCCGGCCGCGCGGGCTGCGGGTCATGTCCCAGACGCGGACGGTGCCGTCCTGCCCGCCGGAGGCGAGCCGGTCGCCGCGGCCGACAAACGCCAGGCTGCGGACGGGCGCCTCGTGCCCGCGGAGTACGCCCGTCTCCCGACCGGTGGCCACGTCCCAAACTCGCACCGCCCGGTCCGCCCCGGCGACGGCCAACGTCTTGCCGTCGGGGTGGAAGGCGACGGCGTAAACCGAACCGACCGTGCCGTACAGGCGGCGGACTTCGCGGCGGTCCGCCGTGTCCCACAGGACGACCGTCCCGTCGGTGCACCCGGCGGCCAGGAGGCGTCCGGTCGGAGCGAATCCGACGGCCGAGACGCCGTCACCGGTCGACGGCAAGTCGCCGCCGACCTGCCACGCCGGCAGGTCGAACAGGCGAATGCGGCCCACGTTGCCGCCGCACGCCAGCAGCGTACCGGCCGGGTTGACGGCAAGAACACACTGGCCGCCGACCATCGGCCGGTGGTCGCCGACCGGTGCCCCGTCGGCCACGTTAAAGACCCGCAGCGGCCCCCCCGCTGTGCCGACCGCGATCCGGCTCCCGTCGCTGGTGAACGCCACCCCGGTGACGGTCATGTCCGGCGGCGCCGCGACGATGGTGCGAACGGGCCGATTCGTGGTGCGGTCAACGAGCACGACGCGGCCATTGTTGGCGCCCCAGGCGACCAGCGGGTCGGCCTGCTGGGCGGCGACGGCCGTCGCCGCCCCCGGCAGCGGCGGCCCCGGCCGGTCGGCCGCATCCGGGTCGGCCGGTCGCAGAAAGCCGGGCCGGCCGTCCGCGGGGACCGGGACGTCGTCCGTGGTCATCCGCGGCTTGCCGACGGCGACGGCCAACTCGTCCGGGCGGTCCGGCAGCGGCACCAGGCCGTAGACCCAGTGTCCCACCGGGATGACGCGGACCTCCGGGCGGAACAGGCGGGCCAGGTAGTGCCACTCCCAGCCGCGGGGGTCGTCGCGGCCGGGCGGCGGCCGCATCGCCGCCAGCAGCGCCCGGGCGGTGGCCGCGTCGCCACCGTCCCAGAGGTTGACGGCCTGGGCCAGCTGGCCGATGTACAGGTTTTCCTCGGCGTGCCGCCGCTGCGCCGCCTCGGCGTCCAGGGCGGTCTGCAACCCGCCGCGGGCGGCCACGGCCTGTTGCCACTGCCACAGCACCCCGGCGAGGCCGCCGGCAAGCGATATGACGACTAAGCCCACGAGCACCGCCGGAACCGGGTGGCGGCGGACCAGCTTCGTCGCCCGCCGGGCGGGCGAGAGCGGCCGGGCCGCGGTCGGCTGGCCGGTCAGGAATCGGCCGAGGTCGTCGACCAGGGCGGCGGCCGTCGGATAGCGGCGGTGGGCGTCCTTCTCCAGGCACTTCAGGCAGACGGCTTCGAGGTCGCGGGGGATGCCCGGCCGCAGCCGGGACGGCTGGATCGGGTCGGCCGACGCCACCTGCGTCAGGACGGAGAACGGCGTGTCGGCCTGGAACGGCGGCCGGCCCGTCAGGCACTCGTAAAGGATCGCGCCGAGGGCATAGACGTCCGCCGCCGGACCAAGCTCCCCGCGACCGGCGGCCTGCTCCGGGGCCATGTATGCGGGCGTACCGACCATCTCACCGGTCCGCGAAACGGCGGCCTGGTCGAGGCGCTTGGCCAGGCCGAAGTCGGTGAGCTTCGGCTGGTCGTCGGCAGCGATCAGAATGTTGGCCGGCTTCAGGTCGCGGTGGACGACGCCCGCTTCGTGTGCGGCGTGGGCGGCGGCCGCCGCCGTGCGGATCAGCCGGGCCACCTCCACCGGGCGAATCGGCCCGTCCCGCAACCGGTCGGCCAACGTCCCGCCGGCCACGTATTCCAGGGCCAGGAATGGCCGCCCGTCGCAGGTGCCGACCTCGAACACCTGGACGATGTTCGCGTGCTGGACGCGTGCCAGCGCCTCCGCCTCGCGCCGCAGCCGGGCTTCCCACGCCGGATCCGACCCCTCGGGCGGCAGCATCTTGACCGCGACCACGCGGCCCAGCCGGAGGTGCCGAGCCTTGTACACCACGCCCATGCCGCCGCGGCCCAATTCGGCCAGCACGACGTACCCCGGCAGGTCAACCGCCGGGGCGTCGGGCGAGTGGTCCGACGGCGGCGGGTCGTCGGCCGCCGGCGTTGAGTCACTGACGAGGACCTGATGCAAGGAAAACAGCGGCCGGATGCGGTCCGCCAGCGCGGGGAAGCGGAAGGCGTACTCCGCGGCCGTCGGCCGTTCCCCGAACGACTCGCGGAGGATGATCTCGGCGTAGATCAGGTCCAGGCGGGCGGACGGGTCGGCGAGTTCGGGGTCGCGGGCGAAGTACGTCTCTGCCGAGACCCGCTCGCCGCGCCGCCACCGGGCTTCTTGGTCCCGGGCGGCTCGATCCACGGGCGTGGCGGGCGGACGCGCGCCGGATGGGAGGTCGGTCGGTCGGGGTGTGGCGGTCGCCATCCGGTTCACTCAACCGCGGAAAGGGTCTTGGCGAGCCGGCGCGTGGCGCGGGCGAGCTGGATCCGGAGGGTGTCGGGTGACCCGCCGACGGCGGCGGCGATTTCCTGCCAGGTCGCCCCGCCGATCCGCCGCCGGGCCAGGTCAGCCTCCTCGGCCGTTAACCGACTGTAGATGGTCGCCCAGAGATCCTTCTCGATGACGGCCTGGTCTGGCGGCGGGTCGGGCCCGGCGAGTCCTT
>DASXAN010001347.1:0-3606 GCA_036406755.1 Gemmataceae bacterium | reverse complement strand
AGCATGATGTCCAGCACGATCACGTCGTACTGGACGGTGCCGACCTTGTAGTCGGCCTCCTCCCCGTCGTACGCCACGTCCACGGCGTACCCCTCCTCCTCGAGTCCCTGGCGGAGGGCGCGGACGAGCGGCTTGTGGTCTTCGACCAGCAGGACGCGCACGGGGTCGGTCCTCGGCGGCAGACGGGGGTGGCGGCCGGGAGGGGGGCACGCGGCCCGCCGCGGCGACCCTGTCATGCTACCTGCGGTGCGGTGAAAGACTTATGAGAGCGGGCCGCCGTCTCTCATTCTATGGCGACCCGTGAACCGGTCCCGCTCTGGCCGGTTATTCCCCCGGCGGTCCGCCTTTCGCGCCGCGGCGGGATTTGGTATCAAGGCACTACAATCAACCCCAGGACGACCGCCGCCGCCCGCCCGGGAGGACACCCATGCAGCCGACCGAAGCCCCCACAACCCCCCCGGCCGGGATGTACCAGCACCCGTTCAAGCGGCACAAGACCCGCGTCGTCGAAGTCGGCGGCGTCCCGGTCGGCGGCGACCACCCGATCGTGGTCCAGTCGATGACCACGCCGGACACCAATCAGGTCGAGGCGGTACTCAAGGAGATTCACCGGCTCGAAGAGGCCGGCTGCGAGCTCGTCCGGGTAACGGTGCCGAAGCCGGAGGACGCGGCCGCCCTGGGCGAGATCAAGCGGCGCATCAAGATCCCGCTCATCTGCGACATCCACTTCGACTACAGGATGGCCCTCGCGGCCCTGGACCACCCGATCGACAAGATCCGCATCAACCCCGGCAACATCGGCGGCATGGACCGCTTCCGCCAGGTGCTCCGCAAGTGCAAGCAGAAGGGGGTGCCGATGCGGATCGGCGTCAACGCCGGCAGCCTGGAGCGGGAGTTCGCCATGAAATATGGCTTCCCGTGCCCGCCGGCGATGGTCGATTCCGCCCTGCGGTACATCGAGATCGCCGAGAGCGAGAGCTACCGGGACATCATCGTGTCGCTGAAGTCCAGCGACGTGATGACGGTCGTCGAGGCGTACCGGCTCTACGCCAAGCAGGCCGACTACCCGACGCACATCGGCGTCACCGAAGCGGGCAAGCCGCCGTACGCCGTGACGAAGTCCGCGTGCGGCCTGGCCCCGATCCTGCTCGACGGCATCGGCGATACCATCCGCATCAGCCTGCTGGGCGACCCCGTCCCCGAAATCGCCGCGGCGTTCGACATCTTGCAGGCGACCGGCCGGCGGGTCCGCAAGCCGGAGCTGATCGCCTGCCCGACGTGCGGCCGGCTGGCGATCGACCTGGAGAAGATCATCGCCGAGTTGGAGAAACGGCTGGAGGGCCGCCGGACGCCGTGCAAGATCAGCGTGCTGGGGTGTGTGGTGAACGGCCCCGGTGAGGCGCGGGAGGCGGACATCGGCATCGCGGCCGGCAACGGCAAGGGGGTGATCTTCCGCAACGGCGAGATCGTCCGCAACGTGCTGGAGTCGGAGATGGTGGACGCGCTGTTGGAGGAGGTGGAGCGGTGGGAGCGGGAGCACGCCGCCGGGGCGAAGGCGCCGCCGGCCGGCGGTCGCCGCCGCCTGCCGGTGGTGACCGCATAACGGCACTCGGTCCCCCAAGCCCACCCGTGGCGGCGGGTGGGCATTCGCGTCAACGGCCCCGTCGTTGCCCCCGCCCCGCACGTCCGCCATAATGAATGACCGGAGCGGCCCCACACCTCACCCCGGTCCCCGGCATGGCCATCGCATTCAAGTGCCCGAGTTGCCAGCAGCCGTACAAGGTCAAGGACGACATGGCCGGCAAGCGGGTCGTCTGCACCTCGTGCAAGAAGCCGATGCGCGTCCCGGCTCCGGTGGCCGCCCCGGCCGTGCCGGACCACGCCGCCGAGGACCTGGCCCACGCCGCACTCGCCGACGCCCCGGCCACCCCCGCCGAGGAGGCCGCCGCCAGCATTACGGTCGAGTGCCCCAACTGCATCGAGCAGGTGACGTTCCCGGCGGACCTGGCCGGCAAGCAGGCCCCGTGCCCCAACTGCAAGCGGATCATCCGCGTCCCCGTCCCGGCCACCGGCAAGAAGGACTGGCGGACCGCCGACGCCCGCCCGACGTTCGCCAAGGTCACGCCCGAGGCCGACCTGAAGGACGTGGTCAGCACGGCTAACATGACAGTCGTGGACCGCGAGTCGCTGGCCGAGGCCGGTGCCCTCCGCAAGCGCGAACGGCCACGGCTGACGACGCAGCAGAAGGTCACCCGCATCGTCATCGGCGCCCTGGTGCTCGCGTTGATCGTCGTCGGGGCGTTGTTGTTCCGGACCAAGAAGACGATCCAGCGGCGCGACGATTTCGTACAGAGGGCGGTTGGCGTGGTGCGGGACAATACGTCGCTGCCGGCCGGGGTGCGGGCGGAGACGTACCGGGCCGCCGGCGAGTACGTCTTGGCCCAGCCGGACGGCCCGGCCGACGCCGCCAGGCAGCACCTCGCCAACGCCCGCGACTCCCTGACCGGGACCGATCACCCGTTCGAGCGGGTCGCCCTGCTCGGCCGGATCGCGGTCACCCAAGCTGACCTCGTCGGCCCCGACGACCGCATCCGGGCCGGCAACCGGCTCGACTGGAAGAAGGTGCTCACGGAGTTGCGGTACACGTTGGACGCGATCGACAAGTCACCTGACCAGCGGGATGGCGTGATCCTCGTCGTCCGGGGTCTGACGCGCAAGCTCGGCCTGAGCGGCCCGACCGACCAGCCGGCTGTGAACACCATCGCCTTAAAGCTGTATGACGCCCCGGGCGACAAGGCGGACGCCGTGGCGGCCGTCGGGCTTGAGCTTCTCGCCGCCGGCGAGCCGGGCCAGAAGAAGGCGGCGGAACTGGCCGAGCAGGCCCGCACCATGGGCCCGGAGGCCGCGTCGATGCCCCGAGTCATCGCCCTACACCTGGCGCTGAAGCAGCCGCTGCCGGGCCTGCGGGAGCCGGCCGGTAATGAACCGGTTCCGCCCGGTGTGCGGGTCGGCTGCGCCGAGGGGTACGCCCGCCGCGGCGATGTGGACGCGGCCCGGAAAGTCGCCGCACTGCCCGGCAGCGCGGAGGACCGGTTCCAGGCTCACGTCGCTCTGGCGGCCGCTCAGCCCGGCGACGACGCCGACCTCACCGCCGCGGTGAAGCTGTTCGCCGACGAGTTCAAGAACCGCGACCTGCCCGGCTGGCCGCTGATCCACCTGGCCCGGCTCTGTGCGGAGGCGAAGTCTCCCGAACCGGCCAAGGACCTGAACACCGCCCTGGCCGAGCTGGCGAACCTGTCGCCGCGGTCGCAGGCGGTGCGGGCGTGGGCGCAGATGGAACTGCTGCGATCGCCGCACCTGCCGGCCAGTGACATCGCCGTGAAGGCGATCACCCCCGAGACGGCGCTGGGCTCGCTGCTGGCGTGGGAAGTGCTGGCCCGGCGGACGGCGCCCGATTCCGTGGACGGCTGGCCGGAGGCAGCCCGTCCGCTCGGGCTGGTCGGGTCGGCACTGGGGCGAGTCCGATGACGCGGTGCCAAGGTGACCGGGTGACACGGTGACGAGCGGCTCAAGTCACCGTGTCACCCGGTCACCTTGTCACCGTGT
>DASXAN010001346.1:0-2711 GCA_036406755.1 Gemmataceae bacterium | reverse complement strand
ATATTCACAAACTCATAACCAAAACGAAGCTCTAACCAAAAAGCTTCCGCAGCGCCTGTGAGCTGTTTCCCGGCCGGGTCGTGCTCGGCCTCGACGCCCGGCACGGCAAGGTCGCCACCCACGGCTGGCTGGAGCAGTCCGAGCGGTCGGCCGTCGAGCTGGCCCGCGAGGCGGCGGCGTGGCCCATTGCCGGCATCGTTTACACTGACATTAGCCGCGACGGCACGCTCGAAGGCCCGAACCTCGACGCCTACCGTGAGATGTTGGCGGCCGTCCGCGTGCCGGTATACGCCTCCGGCGGCGTCACCACACCGGACAACGTCCGCGACCTGGCTGGGCTCGGCCTGGCCGGGTGCGTCATCGGCCGGGCCTTGTACGAGGGCCGGCTGGACCTGCGGGCCGTGATCGAATCCGTTCGCCCGATGCGTAGCAATACCAAGGAGGGCGGCGCCGGCCCGGCGGGCGGGTGAGTCCGCACGCCGCGTCCGCCGCCCGCAACTCTCTCCGACCGTGCAGGAGGTTTCGATGGCAGGTAAACACGCAGTGGGAGACATCCGCAACCTGGCGTTGGTGGGCCACGGTGCGGCCGGCAAGACGTCGCTGGCCGACGCGCTTCTCTTCAAGGCTGGTGCCGTCACCCGCCGTGGCAGCGTCGACGACGGCACCAGCTACTCCGACACCGACGACGAGGAGCACAAGCGGCACTTCTCGATCGACACCAGCGTCCTCCACGCCGACTACGACGGCAAGTACCTGGAAATCCTCGACGCCCCCGGCTACCCGGATTTCGTGGGCGCGGCGCTCGAAGCCTTGAACGCAACTGAAAATGCGGTCATCGTCATCAACGCCGGCCACGGCCTCGAGGTCAATACCCGCCGCATGTTCCGCGAGGCGACCGACCGCGGCCTGGGCCGCATGGTCGTGCTGAACAAGCTCGACGCCGAGAATATCGATTTCGAACAACTCGTCTCCACCGTCCAGTCATCCTTCGGCAAGCAGTGCGTGCTGCTCAACGCCCCGCTCGGCGTCGGGCCGAAGTTCCACGGCGTCGTCAGCGTCGTCAACCCGCCGTCGCCGGCCCCGGCCGACTGCCCCGTGGACCTGGCCGCCGCCCGCACCCAACTGATCGACGCTGTCTGCGAGTGCGACGACGCCCTGATGGAGAAGTACCTCGGCGAGGGTGACTTGTCCGTCGCCGAAATCGAGGGCGCGCTGCCGCGGGCGATCGCCAGCGGCTGCTGCGTACCGATGCTCTGCACCGCCGCGAAGAAGGACGTCGGCGTGCCGGAACTGCTCGACGCCCTCGCCAAGTACACCCTCGGGCCGGAGGCGCTGCCGCACGTCGGCAAGACCAAGGAACACGTCCCGGCCAAGGACGACGGGCAGTTCGTCGGCCAGGTGTTCAAGACGCTCTCGGACAAGTTCGTCGGCAATCTGAGCTTCGTCCGCGTCTACGGCGGCAAGCTGGCCGGGCAGCAGAAGATCGTCAACCTCCGGTCCGGCAAGGCCGTCACGCTGGGGGGGTTGCAGGTCGTCCAGGGTAAGCAACTGGAGCCCGTGCCGGAGGCCGTCGCCGGCGACATTGTCGCCCTGGCGAAAATCGAAGACCTGCACATCGGCGACACGCTCTCGGCGACCCCGTCGGCCGAGAAGCTGCCGCTGCCGCGGTTCCCGGAGCCGATGTTCGGCTTGGCCGTCGAGCCGAAGGCGCGCGGCGACGAACAGAAGATCTCCACCAGCCTGCACAAGATTGCCGACGAAGACCCGACCTTTCACATGAGCCGGGACGCGCAGACGCACGAGCTGGTCATCACCGGCGTCAGCCAGTTGCACCTGGACGTCATCCGCAACCGGCTGAAGAAGCGGTTCGACCTGGACATTGTCACCCACGAGCCGAAGATCCCGTACCGGGAGACGATCACGACCTCGGCCGAAGCGGACCACCGGCACAAGAAGCAGACCGGCGGCCGGGGCCAGTTCGGCGAGGTCCACCTGCGGGTCTACCCGCTGTCGCGGGAGATCAAGACGCAGCAGGAGTTGGAGGAGCAGTTCGCCAACAAGAGCCGGTTCGAGAAGCTCCGCAACGTCCATTACGATCCGGATTACAACTTCGCGTTCCTCGACCACATCGTTGGCGGGACGATCCCGACTCAATTCGTCCCGGCGGTGGAGAAGGGCTGCCGGGAGTTGCTCGACCGCGGCGGCCTGGCCGGCTACCGGATGCAGGACGTGGCCGTCGAGGTTCACTTCGGCAAGGACCACCCGGTGGACAGCTCCGAAGCGGCATTCAAGACGGCCGGGCGGATGGCGTTCAAGAAGGCGATGTTGGCCGCCCGACCGGTGCTGCTGGAGCCGATCGTGGACCTGGAGGTGACGGTGCCGAGCAAGTACACCGGGGCCATCCTGGGCGACCTGAACACGAAACGGGCCCGGGTCGACAACCAGGACAGTCTGCCGGGCGACCTGGCGGTGATCCACGCCAAGGTGCCGCTGGCCGAGGTGACCAAGTACGCCGCACAGCTCGGGTCGATCACCCAGGGACAGGGCGCGTACACGATGAGCTTCAGCCACTACGACCAGGTGCCGGGCAACGTGCAGCAGCAGATCGTGAGCAAGGCCAAGCTGCACGAGGACGAGGAAGACTAGGAAAGAGCCAAGGCCAAAGGAAAAAGGCAAAAGTAAGAGGCCGCCCCGCCTCTTACTTTTGCCTT